>NZ_FR898876.1:0-1695 GCF_000437715.1 Catenibacterium sp. CAG:290 | reverse complement strand
GTTCAGACGTTAACCTATTAGTGACTATTAATCCAAACAATGGTCAGATGTTAATGACAAGTATTCCTAGAGACTATTATGTAAAACTTGCAAACTGTGGTAAGAAAGATAAATTAACTCACTCTGCTTTATATGGTGGAACAGAAAACAGTATAAAGACTATTGAAGATTTCTTAGACATCAACATTGATTTCTATGCAAGAGTTGATTTCCAGTCAGTTATCCAGTTAGTTGATGCGTTAGGTGGTATTGATATTTATTCTGATAAGGCATTTATTCCTTATACAGACCATGGTATTAAGATTCCTAAGGGTAATGTACATATGAATGGACGTATGGCCCTTGCATTCGCAAGAGAACGTTATACATATCAGTCTGGTGACCAGCATAGAACTGAAAACCAGCAGGCAGTATTACAGGCTATTATCAAGAAAGCAGCATCTCCAAAGATCTTAACTAACTATAGTGAAATCTTAGATTCTATCAAAGATACATTTACTACTAATATGCCATCTTCAAGCATTAGAGCTTTAGTTAATAAGCAGTTAGATGACAACATTAAATGGGATTTCCAGAAATCATTCCTTAAGGGTGAAGGTGTGATGCAGACTGGTGGTTACTCAATGCCTAAGACTAGGTTGTGGTATAGTATCCCAGATGAAGACAGTATTGAATTAAATTCTAAATACATCAACGCTATGTGTGATGGTAAGAAGATTGATACTGAGAAGAAAATCTTTGATGTAGAAAAAGCTGAACAGGAAGCTAAAGAAGCAGAAAAGAAAACAAACTAATTTAGTGACGGGGGTTGTATGATATCGACCCTCGTTTTATTTTGGAGATTATGGTATTATTGAAGAGACGAAAGAAGGACATCAATATGAAATATGATTATCTAGTAGTAGGATCAGGTCTTTATGGCGCAATCTTTGCACATGAAGCCAATAAGAGAGGAAAGAAGGTTCTTGTCATTGATAAGAGACCTAATATTGCCGGAAACATCTATACAGAAGAAGTAGAAGGCATCAATGTACATAAGTATGGTGCACATATCTTCCATACAAATAATAAGGAAGTATTGCAGTATATTACTCAGTTTGCAGAGTTCAATAGATTTACTAACTCACCCGTTGCGAACTATAAGGGAGAACTTTATTCTCTTCCATTCAACATGTATACATTCAATAAGATGTGGGGAGTAGTGACTCCAGAAGAAGCAGCTGCCAAGATTGAAGAACAGAGACAGGAAATCAAGGGAGAACCAAAGAACCTTGAAGAACAGGCTATCTCATTAGTTGGTAGAGATATCTATGAAAAGCTCATTAAAGGCTATACAGAAAAACAATGGGGAAGACCATGTAATGAACTTCCATCATTCATCATCAAGAGATTACCAGTAAGACTTACTTTTGATAATAACTACTTCAATGCGTTATATCAGGGTATTCCAATGGGTGGATATACAAAGATGGTAGAAAACATGCTTGAAGGTATTGAAGTAAGATTGAATACAGATTATCTAGAAAACAAGGAAGAACTAGATAGCTTAGCAGATAAGGTTGTTTATACAGGACCTATCGATGCATACTTCAACTATAAGCTAGGAACACTAGAATACAGATCAGTTAGATTTGAAACAGAAGTATTAGATAAGCCAAATTTCCAGGGAAATGCGGCAGTAAACTATACAGATGC
>NZ_FR898875.1:0-1968 GCF_000437715.1 Catenibacterium sp. CAG:290 | reverse complement strand
ATCTTAATTCCGCTATTTAATACCTTGATCTCGTTAGCCTTAATCCATTCGATTAGGGCTTTTCTTTGTTGTAACACTTATCAAATTCAGAAATACATTTGTTTTTATCGATATTTTTAGTTCTGTAGTCGTAACAGTATAATAGGAATGATGAATACCAGTCTCGTTGTACCTCAGTACCATCTTGCAGCTTATACATTCGGTCAGATAGTTTCTTTTTAATATAGTCATCAACAGTATGATCATATTGACTTGCTCTGTAATCATTAGATACTTCAATATATGTACCACC
Source organism: Catenibacterium sp. CAG:290 (assembly GCF_000437715.1). NCBI lineage: Bacteria > Bacillati > Bacillota > Erysipelotrichia > Erysipelotrichales > Coprobacillaceae > Catenibacterium > Catenibacterium sp. CAG:290. The sequence continues at coordinate 1,676 of NZ_FR898875.1, read as the reverse complement.
TGATACCTTGAATTTCTGTTCTACAGCAGTTTGAAAACCAGAAGGACATCTATTCTTTATGGATCTGCCAAAACGCTTTTTCCTGTTAAACTTGCCTTTGCTATTGACCGTAGTTTCTTTAGCTCGTCTCATAAGCTTGCCTGCATTTTTGGGTTCTGTGATAAATACATCTCCAAGACTTCTTAAATGGTTAGCGTCTTCATTTATTGCAAGCTGTCTGTTTATAGCATTGATGCGACATAGTTCTGAGTGCTTTGTTTTCAGCTTTTTATAATGATTAGAATAAATCCAGGTTTTGCGGCCTTTTTTAACAGTACCATCATCATTATAATTTTGAGGATTAGTTGCACGTCTTGACCTGTCCATAGCACGGTATAGCAGACGTTCTTTTCTCTCAGAAGTCTGAATACTGCTGCCACGCTCTGAAAGATTCTTCAAGCCCACCTCAGTATCAGATGTATAAGCAACTGTCTGTGTACCAATATCAGCACCGATCATTCCTTTGCCATATTTATGTCTTGGGCTGCCATGCTTATCATATTTTGGCTTTGCTTTACCCTCGATAGTAAGATGCAGATATACTCTGTATTTACCTCTTATCATCCTGGGAACAAGCGTAGCATAGCAGGGTCTGTATGTATCTATGCAACAGCCATCTTTAATAAGAATACTAACAGCCCTGTCATCCAAAATCTCAGAATCGGCAAGATATGATAAAACCGCATCTACCTCATCCTGATGAAATCTATCATTTATTTGTATTCCAAATACCATCCTGCCAAGTTTGAAATGAAGTTTATTATCTGTAACGGATATAGGTATACCACGATTCATCTGCTTTGCACGAATACAAGGCAGTTCTCCATATTTAGAAAAATGTAAAATATTACCATTACTTTATAAGCATTTTTCTATGCCACGCCAAATATCTTCGGCTTTAGTCAGAGCAAATACAGCGTCTACACCATATTTCTTGCCTATTGGAATCATGGACGTTCTGCAGTATTCCCATGTAATATTATAAGCTTTCTGCATTTCATTAAGTTGTTCAGCATAAGTTTTTCGTTTAACCTTATCTTTAGAATTACCATACAGAAACAGTAATTTACGGTATCTCTTTGTACGCATAAGCTGGTTATAATTCTTTCTCATAAGACCTGCAAGTTCGTTGCCTGCTTTGCGTATCTTATCAGAAAGGGCCACTACTTTAACTGCATCAGAATAAGGCATATCGGTTTCTACAGCCAGGATATGCCTGTCAGAAAGCTTATGAAATTGTTTAAGATGTCTTTTATGTTCTTTATCAGTTATCATTTTTCTGCACCTTAATATTATCTTAATTACTGTAGATATAAAATATCCTCTAGACCATAAAATATCGCATCCTGCAGAATTGTATTAATTGTGGAAATGCCTTGAATAGTTCAATAGCACTTATATCTTTAAAAGTTCTTGCAACATCACAGGAAGCAGCAGTTTGTGGTACATCTACAAAGACATGTATATGGTCAGGCTTCACTTCAAGAGCCTTAATGTGGTAATAGATTTTTCTGTGATATCTGTTTCAATATTTCCTCTACATTACCTTTTAATACCAGAAATATGAATTTAGAATACCTAATGATGTGATACTGTATCATATATTTTCAATACGAAGCAAGTCAAGAAATATGATA
>NZ_FR898874.1:229-1265 GCF_000437715.1 Catenibacterium sp. CAG:290 | reverse complement strand
ATATTAAGGAGGTAATTTATGAAACAATTCTTCTACTTATTTAAATCCAAAAAGAAACTTCTCTTATTTTCTATTTATTTCATTGTAGTTATTGTAGGAATATTCATCAGTTATAAAGGGGCTTTTAGTTCTATTCCTGAAAAAGAAATGATACTCATGAAATCAAAGGATCCTGAAATGGGTTTAGACTTCTTTTATTACTTACAGGATTCAGGATTGACACTTATATTATATGTCCTTACTACTCTCATTTTGCCTAGTATCATTAGTGCTGATTTCTTACTATATGAGCATAATAAATTCAATCATTTTCTGATAACACGCATGTCTTCTTCTCTTTATCATAAAAAGGAAAGACAATTCAATTTTCTTGCGACATTTATTCTTATTTTTATGACTCATCTACTTACAATACTAATCATTCATCTTTTCTTTTTTAAGATATCCTTTTCTATTAATCCAATCTATATGAATGCGACAAGACAGACTAATCTATTATCTAGTTCATTACTTCTAAATCTTATTATTTATATGATTCTTTCATCAATTGGTTATGCACTCTTTTCTGATTTCTTGTTCTCATTACAGTATTTTATTAAGAATGTTTATCTCTATAGAACACTTGGATTACTTGTATCTCTTATTCTTTATATTGGTGCGTCAGTTTTATCTCATACATTCTATAATACATCAGGAAGCTTGACTGCCACATTGGCTTATTTCCTTAATATCATTAATATTCTTACTCCAAGCATTATTAAAAGTCCTGTTCTCAACAACAATCCTCATCTCTTCTATATTGGTACGGCATTACTCTATTATCTTTTGTCATCTATTCTTTTTGGAATGAGGGATTATCATGACTCCACTACTTAAACTTATTAAGAAACAGGACACTATTTCACTTATTATTTTGATTCTTCTTATTCCTGTAATCACTAGATTAAGTAAAAGAGTAAACTTCATCTATATTCTCCTTACAAGTAACTATGTCACCTTGATTTTGAATATTACTTATCTAGTGATTATGTATAAG
>NZ_FR898874.1:0-187 GCF_000437715.1 Catenibacterium sp. CAG:290 | reverse complement strand
GGTGATGGTCATCAATGGGATTAATCATACTTTGATTTTGCGTCAAGGCTATAAGAATACAAAACATAATATCTATGCCTTTATGATCCTGACTACACTTCTTTTCTTAGCAATTCTCTATGGCTTCTTATTTCTTGTATATGGTATCTATCAAATGAGTATCAACCTTCTATTGATGTTAGATAAT
>NZ_FR898873.1:0-506 GCF_000437715.1 Catenibacterium sp. CAG:290 | reverse complement strand
TTTAATAGGATAGGTTTCTTAACTCTTGCACCTACTTCCTTAAGTAAAGTGAAGTTCTGCATATTTCTAGCACCAATCTGAACTAAGTCTACCTTTTCATTGAATTCATCAATATCATCAGCACTCATAAGTTCTGATACGATTGGTAAACCTGTTTCTTTCTTAGCAGCTACTAAGTAATCTAAACCAGTAGAACCTAATCCCTGGAATGCATATGGAGATGTTCTAGGTTTAAATGCTCCACCTCTAAGCATATTAGCTCCAGCTGCTTTTACTTCCTTCGCAATCGCAATAACCTGTTCTTCTGATTCTACAGAACAAGGACCAGCAATAAGAGCCATATGGCCTCCACCTACTTTAACACCATCTACATCCACAATAGTATCTTCAGGATGGAATGCACGGTTAGCTAATTTATAAGGCTGTTCAACTCTCATTACTTTTTCTACAGAAGGTGAAACCTCAATATCTCTAGGATCTACTTTAGTAGTATCACCAATTACACC
>NZ_FR898872.1:0-4914 GCF_000437715.1 Catenibacterium sp. CAG:290 | reverse complement strand
CTATTGCCTTCTCTTAAGGTAACACCCATATCAAAGCATATAATTCCTTTTACATGAGCCTTAATACAGTAATCAAGTATTCCTCTTAGGTTTTCTTCATTATCATTGATAAACGGAAGAATAGGTGTCAACCATACAATAGTAGGTATACCTTCCTTATAAAGCGTCAACAATGTTTCAAAGCGTTCTTTTGTAGTTGAAACGTTGGGCTCTAGTATTTTACATAGATCTTCATCATAAGTAGTCAAAGTCATCTGTATCACACATTTTGAATGTGTCTGGATAGATTTCAATACATCTAAATCTCTTAGTACACGTGATGATTTAGTAATGAGCGTAACTCCAAAACCATTTCTATCAATGATTTCTAATGCACCTCTTGTATACAACAATTGATCTTCTAAGGGAATATAAGGGTCCGTCATAGCCCCCATACCAATCATACAGGGTTTTCGTTTCTTTTTCAAAGAAGCATCTAAGAGTTCTAATGCATTCTCTTTAACTTCTATATCTTCAAACAAGTGATTCATATGATAACAATCACTTCTAGAATCACAATAGATACATCCATGCAGACATCCTCTATAGAGGTTCATTCCATTGCTGGAAGATAATATACCTTTAACCTTTTTATAATGCACTTTCTTTTCCTTTCTATGCAAATGCATCTATTTGTATAATGAATTTCTTTTAAAAAAATCATATAATAATGCTGGAAAGAGATTTCCCACTCTTTTCTACCCTTCGAGGTCAGCAACCATTCCCTTCTTAGCTGACCTTTTTATTTATTATTTACATAAAATTGGTTTATTCATTACCTTATATCAATATAATACAAGTGATGAAGATATGTGATCCCCACCATATTCTACATATATCACTTCATCAACTAGCAGCTATGCTGGTTTTTTTATATATTCTTCTATCTTTTCTTTATTTAATGATTCACCAATGACAATAATGATTTCCTGACCTTTCGCAATTGTTTCAGTAGTAATCTGATCTTTTGTCGCATTAAGTTCTATCCATAGATCATTTTCTGGTATAAAGCCTTTGATTCTAAATACTTTACCACACTCAGAATCATTAAAAATAGATTGAGTTGCATGAATCAACTCTTCTTTAGTAATTGCTTGATTCATAAAAAACATAGTAGAGAAAGCTTCTTCTTTCTTAAAGAACATCTTAATAAAGCCTTCTAATTCATAACCAGAATGAAGAATAGAATTAAAGTCATCATTATTGAGTGTTTCTAAATCTAAACAGTCTTCTTTATTAAATCTTCTTTTACATTTAATTAGAGACATTGTGTTATTTAAGTGTGTGATTGTGTTATTGATTTCTTCTTCTGTGGCTTCGCTAGAGCGACTAAGAATGATTTTACCTGCATCTGCAACCTGACAGCCTAGTAAGTAATCTGATTGCTTAGAAAGGCTATTTTCTAGCTTAGAATTCACTAAAGCAATCACATTACCAATCTCATACCACTTATCTAATGGTTCTTCGTGAAGAACATCAAAGAATTCATCTACATCATAAATACCTGATGGTTCTACTAATATTCTATCAAAACCTCTCATACCCATAGAAATGAGTTTTGTCTTAAAACGACGTCTATGACAGTCTAAATCTCCTCCACCAACAACCATTTCTAGTTCACATCGGTTACCTAATTCTTCTTCTAATACCATCATATCTACATTAATTGCACCAAAATCATTTTCCAATATTGCGATATGCAGTCCTTGATCAATTAAATATTTCGCATACTTCTTAATAAATGTTGTTTTACCTGATCCTAAAAAACCTGTAATTAAATCTACTTGTACCATAAGTTCACCTCTTGATTTTATTATATGTTGATATAATGTTTTGTCAAACAGTTCACATTAGTGACATATAATAGACATAGAATATTCTTTAGAAAGTATGTGTGAATTATGTCAAACTATGGACTTAACATGCCTATATGTTTGTGTTAGGATTCAGTTGAAAGGGGGCAGTGATTATGTGTACTGCTGCATGTTTTAAAGATAAGGATTGTTATTTTGGAAGGAATCTAGATTATGAGTTTTCTTATGGTGAACAGATTGTTGTAACACCTAGAAATTTTGAGTATGGTTTTAGATATACAGATGAACCATCTTACAAATATGCCATCATTGGAATGGCTCATGTCAGCGATGGATATCCATTATATTATGATGCAATGAATGAAAAAGGATTAGGTATGGCTGGACTCAACTTTGTAGGAAATGCATATTTTAATCCTGTAGTAGAGAATAAGACAAATGTTTGTTCTTTTGAGTTTATTCCTTGGATCTTATGTCAATGTGAAACTGTTGAGGAAGCGATTCATCTTATTAATGAAATGAATTTATGTGATACACCTTTTAGTGCTTCATTCCCACCTGCTTCACTTCATTATATGATCAGTGACTCAAATAAGACTATTACTGTAGAAATCATGAGAGATGGAGTACATATCTATGATAATCCTGTAGGTGTATTAACTAATAATCCACCTTTTGATAAACAGATGTTTAATTTAAATAATTATATGTATCTCTCTACTAAACAGCCTGAGAATACATTCTCAAAAGATGTAAACTTATCTACTTATAGTAGAGGTATGGGTTCTTTAGGGTTACCTGGTGATTTATCATCAGCATCTCGTTTTGTACGTGTTGCATTCACTAATATGAATGTAACTAAAGGATTAAATGAACAGGAAAATGTCAGTCAGTTCTTCCATATTCTTGGTTCAGTAGAACAACAAAAAGGACTATGTGAAGTAGCCGAAGGTAAATATGAATATACTATTTATACTTCTTGTTGTAATTTAAATAAGGGTATTTACTATTATTCAACTTATCATGGTCATACAATTAAAACTGTGGATATGCATAAAACAAATCTAGATAATAAAGATTTGACATGTTACCCAATGATTGATGAAGAAGTATTCTTCAATCAGAACTAAAAACAGACACTAGGAAACGCATTCCTAGTGCCTTTTAATTAACTAATCTTTTACATGTTTGAATAATTTACCTAATACAATAAGCAATAAACCAGCAGCACTCATCAACATAATCCAATGATTGATTCTTGTAGAATCTCCTGTCTTTACATTGGTACTAGGTGTATCAACACTTGTATTAGTAATAATATATTCTGTACTTTGTTCATTACTGCTTGAAGAAACAATACCCTTATATCCTTTTACATTCTTCTCTTTGATACTATAATTGATTGCTTGATCAGTCTTCCATGAATAAGCATAATTATTTTTTGCATCTAAAGTGATTGTTTCAACTAAAGCAGAACCATTATAGAGTTCTACCTCTATTTTTTCTGGATGTGTTAAACCCTTATCCACCCAACGCTTGACTATTTTATATTCATGAGAGGGATTTTTTGAATATTTAATAAAGTCAATAGATACATCATAATCAGTTCCCTGTGGTAAAGAAATAAGATAAGGTAAATAAGTATAGGTTGTACCATTTAATTCTAAATTATCAGCAGTAATAAGATAAAGACCTGTTTTAAGATTAGTATAACTCAATGTAGAAGAATTAGCTTTTTTAATAACGCCTTTTTGACTTGCAGCATAACCTTTTAAAGTCATAGCTGCATTTTTTAATTCTTCACTTGTTTCTAGCTTATTTAAATCAATTGTAGTATTTTCTGCTTCCTTAAAATCCTCGGTGTATTGATAACTGCCAACCTCATCAATACTCGCAACTTGATACAAATGAACATTCAATCCTGATAAACATTCATTAAGCGTCAACGAGCATTTCTTATTGACATCAACAGCAGCTACCTGGAATAAATTGAATACAGCAACTGATAATATAACTGTAAAACATAATATAATTTTCTTTAAGCTTTTATCCATAATAATTGCTGTCATCACCTTTCTTTATGTTTTTTTGATGTGAGATACCAGATAAATGCAATAATAATTGCAAGAGCGATCCAGAATATATCAAGAAGTACTGGGTCTGTTTTAACTAGATCTCTTCTAATTCTTAGATTTGTCTTATTAATACGATGACCTCTGACAAGTAGTCTATGGGTATTGACACCATAAGGTGTACAAGTCATAAGTGTACAATAGTCCTGTCCTTCCACAATCTTTAAATCATCTTTTTCTGTAGGAAGAACAGTTTTAATTTGATCGACCTCATAATAAAGAGTTTGATCCAATATCTGAAGCATGAATGTATCACCAGTTTTAAGCTGATCTATATCCGTAAAAAGCTGTGCACTTGGTAATCCTCTATGTCCAGATATAACACAATGAGTACTTTCTCCACCCACTGGTAAGGATGTACCTGGAATATGTCCTATCGCAATCTGTAAGATTTCAGCATCAGTTCCATGATAAATAGGAAGTGATACATTGATCTTAGGGATTTCTACATAACCCATCATACCAGTCGAAGTAACATCTAGAGTCTCATTGTATACTTTTTTCTCGTCATCATTTAAGGCATACATTGTATGTCTTAAATTTTTGTTGTATAAAGTGGCATCATTCCAGAGCTTTTCATACTGTTTTTCAGTCAGGTCTTCCACCTTTTCCTCATATCCAGCAATCGCCCTAGTCTGATGTCTTTGATTCCAATAATTACTAAAACTTGGATAAATAACTAGGGAGAGTCCTATAACGAATAGTAGCGCTATAATTACGTTTATGATTTTCTTTTTCATTATAGAACACTCCTCTTATTCTATTTTATTTATCTTCGGCTTTTTTCTGCATCACTAAGAATGCACCTGCAGCAAGAATCATAACTGCACCAGCAACATATAGAATTGTAGTACCCATACCACCTGTTTCAGGTAATGAGCTACCTGGTTTATTTACAACTTTTGTTGATAAAATACCAGAATCTTTAT
>NZ_FR898871.1:26305-30944 GCF_000437715.1 Catenibacterium sp. CAG:290 | reverse complement strand
CCTTGATAGCTGTCAATTCTTAACTTAATGACATTGTCATGACGTTTCTTTTTATTTGATCTTGATTTAATCCAAGTTCTAATAACAATGATGGTGATGCCTTCTTATTCACCAATCTCACATTTTCCAGAGGTGTTAAATAGTCTATGAGATTATAGTTTTGAAACACCAAAGAAATATGATTTCTTCTATGATAACTATAACCTTTCTTTTTAATATCTTCATTTTCAAAATAAATATTTCCCTCCTGAGGTTCATCTAAACCCGCAAGCAAAGAAAGCAGCGTTGACTTTCCAACACCAGAAGAACCGATAATCGCATAAAACTGACCTAATTCAAAAGTTTGATTGACATCTAATAATATATTTTCTCTTGAATTCTTATATCTATAGCTTAATTCTGATATTTCTAATACACTCATTATAATCTCCTAACTCATTTCTGATAAAATCTCTTTTGGTTTTTTAGTCAAGAACATTCCACAAGCTATGACAACTGACAACAATATAACAGTGACTAAAATTCCATAACTTGCTAAAAATGCAGATAATTCTTGCTCTATTCCATTTGTAACAAGCAAAGAATATTCATGTTTTAATAATTCATTAATGATGAATTTAAATAATACATTACCTACAGCAATGGATAAAATAACTGCAGGTAATGAAATCAAAAGAAGTTCAATAATAAACTGACCTAAGATTTCTATTTTACTTATTCCTATTGATAATAAAATACCTATTTCATGGATTCTTTCTCTTAACCATAAAATTAAAATAAGAGAAAGAACAACTATAGCAACCACAATAAAACTATATACTATTAACTTGATAATGTATTGTATATAATTAATTGCTTCTAAGGTTTCCTTATATGTTTGACGATCTTCTTCAATATCATAATCTATATATTTCTGTCGAAGATGATTCATAGTCATTTGAGCTTCTTGTGAACTATTAAAAAACATAATCATTTGATTCACATTCTTTGTATGTAATGATCGATAATCAATAAAAATCATATTTTCACTAAAATCCGAAGTCATCTAGTATATGCTTCTTGTTTTTTGCCCGAAAAAATACCTATAATTTTATATCGATGATTATTCTGTAATGTTATATAATTTCCTATTTTTAAATGATTCTTTTTTGCTAATTGTTCATGAATCATCACTTTATTTAAATCCCTTTTTTTGAGGTGTCTTCCTTTTTCTAATATAAAATTACCACTTTTGAATAAAGCATGGTTTTCTGTTTGATTTATCGCCTGATATGATAAAACATTCTGGTACTCTTCAGGTAAATCATCTCTTTTTATTGACTGCATTGCTTCAATGACTTTTATTTGTTTGGGTTTTATTATTCCATTGTATTGCAAAATATAATTCTTGGTTTCTTTAAAGGCCTTATGATCAAAGGATGATTGATCTTTTTTTGAAATTGATAAAGAAGTCTGCGCAGTTCTAGATATTGAGTTCTTTAAGTGTGTTGTGGATTTAATAACATTTAAAGATACATATAAGCTAGAAAAAATAACTGTAACAATAATCAAAATAATAAGAGACCTTTTTTTCTTTCTTGTTATATAATAAATAGCACGATTACTCATCAAAAACCTCTGTATTGTCTAAATCTTTCTTTTCTTTTAAAACAAAGCCATTTTCTGTTTCTTTTAATCGATCAATTATTTCTATGTTTGATTTCATTAATTCCTTTAGAAAATCCTCAGTCTGGTAACTTATGTAATATTCATATTGTTTATCATCAGCAGTGCCTATTTTTTTATGATATTTGCATTTAGTCAAATCAGTTAGTTCCTCTTGAGACATTCCTTTTAGATACATACCAATAGTACCTTCTCTCTTAAGACTATTTTCCCATTTTATATACTCCTTAGTATCTTCAACAACAATGTTCTTTTGCGTATTTGATACTGTATTAAATGAGAAAAAAGCATATCTTAAATCTTGATTTAACGCATTTTGTGCATCAAGCATCACAAGACTTTTTTGATTCATAGCAGTCTTAATATTTTGAGATAACTTAAATTTAAGACCTAAATATTCATAAACATATTCCTCTTTAGAATCTATTGCCTCATCAATAGGCTTAAACGATGTTTTGTTCCTAATTAAAACTGAACTTGTGAATGCATTTGTTTTATTTTGACATCCTATAAGCGCAGTACAGAAACACAACACTCCAAATACCATTACTTTTTTTATTTGTTTCATTTTTATCATCTCCTTTATTTCATCCTACTAATCATTTATGAAACATCTATGAAATATCTAAAAAAAGCAAGCGACTAAATATACTTTAGATTTACTCAAGCAAAAAAGCCGGAATGTGAACTCCGGACATTGCCTTTGGACAGTTTCTGTGTAAATATTTATGTCATTGTCTTCTATTTTAAAAGTAAGCTGTCATTTCTAGATAAGAGTCTTAGGGATTCTCAATTTGAATTTTCCAAAATAGTCCTCAATACTATCTGGTTCATCAATCTTAATACCTTCTTCTAATGCCTCTTCAATCCATACTTTCTTTGCATCATTTGCGTATCTCCTATAGAGAAGAGATATCTTACTGATGATGGCAAATCGTTAGGCGCTATCAACGAGATGATGACAGAAGTGAGTTTAATGATACCGACAACAATATCGTTATGGTATATTTGCTGGATAAGATAACCTATAGCAACACTTTTCTTAAATTGAACATAATGATTTTATTATTTATGCGAGCAGTTAGTCTATAAGATTGACTGCTTTTCTTATACCCGAAGAAAGGAGTTTTAATGAAAGTATGGATAGAATCTAAAGGTAACAGGATTCGTGCCAGTGATAAATCGCTGGTCTATTATTTCTGTATCGGCTGGCTGTTGCTCCTGTTTGTTGCGGTGTTCCTGCTACTGAATCTGCGACAGCTCCTTGTCACAGACTGGACAGATTTTAACCTGCTCCATATCGGAATTACTTGGACTGCCTACAATTCCATTACGGTTCTGATAGCGACTGGTGTTTGTGCATTGGTCGCTTTTCTCTACTACCGTTACTGATATGACCGTATCAAGCGGTTGTTACACCGACAAAAGCTGGCTCGTATGATGCTGGAAAATAAGTTGTATGAAGCCGATACCATACAAGACAGCGTTTTTTTTACTGACCTGCAAAGCAGATCAAGGGAAAAATTCGTCTGGTTGTGTCTTTTTTTTAATCGTAATAATTCTCAGTCACTTACACCGTGGCTAAATATAGATTATAATATAGCCACAAGAAAGGAGCTGATTGTATGAAGATTATTCCAATGCATGATTTGAAAAATACAGCTGAAGTAGAACGTCTTTGTGCAGAAGAAAACGGTCCTGTATTCGTAACCAAGAATGGATATGGCAGATTGGTTATTATGAATATCGAGTATTATGAAAAAACTATGAGAAAGATGGATGAAGCAACAACAATATTAGATGGTTTGAAAGATGTAAAATCTGAAAACACAGTAAAGGGAGATGCTGCAATTTCTAATATAAGGAATAAGTATAGCATCTAAATTTGGTTTATTCTTTATTGGTTATGATATCAGTGCTTTTGTAGAGCCTAAGATTTCACAAGCCACTTCGATACCACTTAATCTTATATAATGGATTATATCAGTACAGCTACTCTGTGATTGTATTGATACTTGTCGCTAAGAAGTTACAAAAAAGCATGAATTAACTAAAAAACGACACTTGCTGTGTCGTTTTTTCATAGTTCCTTTATTGTTTCTATTGCATAGAGAGGAAGATTAATAAGCCAATCTTCTTTTCTATAATCAGACATAGAAGTACGAACACAAATATCAGGAGAAAACCTTTCACTATATGTTTTAAGACTCTTCGCCCTTAAATTTTCTTCTGCTTTGACTTCTATTGGAATTATCTGATTGTCTCTATCTATCACAAAGTCTATTTCGCAGTTTCCTCTTTCGTTTGTATAATAATATATATTCAAATCTTCTATTGTCTTGAGTTGTTGGCATACATATTGTTCAGTCAGTGCACATTTAAATTCCACAAATAAATTATTACCTTCAATAAGCGTCTTTTGTTTCAAACCAGTCATGCACCCTAAAAGCCCTACATCTAATAAATAAATTTTAAAAGCCTTTAAGTCTTCATATGCCTTTAAAGGTATACCTGCTTGATTTACACGACTAATTTTATGTATTAATCCACAATCAGATAGCCACATAATAGCTGTTTCATATTCTTTAGCGCGTGCTCCTGTGCGAATAAGACCATATATAAATTTCTTATTTTCCTTAGCAAACTGTGATGGAATACTATTCCAAAGCATCCTTATTTTAGGAACAATTTCATTAGGTGCATGTTTAGAAAAATCCTGTTCATAAGCGAATAGAATTTTTTTCTGAATATTTCGTACTTCATTATAATCATTATAATTCGCAAAATATTGTACAGCTTCTGGCATACCACCTACATAATAATACTGCTTCAATGCATCAATATATGTCTGCTTAAAGCTATTTATCATTTGGTAATTCTGTTGATCAAGTAGTTCTACAAATCGTTCTTTACCTGTAGCCATTAAAAACTCTTTAAAATTAAGTGGATAAAGATTCATAAAATCCACTTTCCC
>NZ_FR898871.1:13313-26259 GCF_000437715.1 Catenibacterium sp. CAG:290 | reverse complement strand
ACCGGGAATGATGTCCCTTGATGTAAATCAATATCCGTGAATGAACAGGCACATACAATATGATATTCAGGTACATTTTCATTGAAATATTTTAAAGATGTTAAGGCTCTAGGTACTTCCTGTACTTCATCAAATATAAGAAGTGTGTTGTCAGGATCAATTTTATGACCACAATACAATTCAATCCCAGTTATTAAACGATTTGTATCTAAATCATACGAAAACAAATCTTCCATAGTTACATTATCTTCAAAATTAATATAAACAGTATGAGTATAAGCTTTCTTACCAAACTCTTTCATCAGCCATGTTTTACCTGCATGTCTTGCACCCTGTATAATCATTGGCTTACGATTTGGCTTTTCTTTCCATTTGAATAATTCTTCTATTGCGTATCAATACATAGAGACACCTGCCTTATTATTCCTTTATATCACCTTTTTACATTTTTTACAGCGAAAAAATGTGTTACTTATACACTTTTTACAGTGAAATAATGTAGTACCTATACACTTTTTACAGCGAATAAATGTGTTACAACTACACTTTTTACATTGAATAAGTGTAGTGGTTCACATTTTTAGAGCCTAAAAAAAGACTATCACACATTAAGTGTCATAGTCTTTTGATGTTATAATTTGAAGTTTGCTGCGTCTTTCTTGAACTGTTCAACATCTTCATCAGTACCTAATACAAAGTGTGTATCAGTGATCTGATGCTGAGTACCAGCTGCATAATCAAGACCGCTTGTTTCATAATCATAAGAGAATGATTTTCTTACCTTCTCTACTCTTGGGTTAGAATGAGGGATGGCAGATAATAATGATCTTGTATATGGATGGAGAGGATTACTAAAGATTTCATCTGCAGTTCCTGTTTCTACTAAGTGACCTAAATGTAATACACCAATTCTATCAGAGATGTATTTAACCATTGATAAGTCATGAGCGATAAATAAGTAAGCAGCACCTGTTTCTTTCTGCATCTTCTTCATTAGGTTTACAACCTGTGCCTGAATAGATACGTCTAGGGCTGAGATTGCTTCATCGGCAATGATTAGATCAGGGTTCATAATTAAGGCTCTTGCGATACCAATACGCTGTCTCTGACCACCAGAGAACTGGTGTGGGAAACGGTTCGCATGTTCTTTTGATAGACCTACCATCTCAAGAATCTTATAAACCTTTTCTTCTCTTTCTTTTTCATCTTTATAATCATGATGAATATCAAGACCCTGAGCAATAATATCAATAACCTTCTTACGAGGGTTTAAACAAGCCATTGGATCCTGGAAAATCATAGCCATCTTAGTACGTAATGTCTTAAGAGCTTTATTAGACATCTTACCAGTGATATCTTCACCTTCGAAAATGATCTGACCATCAGTTGGATCATATAATCTAATAATAGCACGACCAGTAGTAGATTTACCTGAACCAGATTCACCTACTAAACCATATGTTTCACCTGGCATGATTTTGAATGAAATACCATCAACGGCTTTTACAGTAAACTTTCTACTTGGATAGAAATACTGTTTTAAATTCTTGACTTCAAGAATTGGAGTCTGACTATTCTTGTCCATTATTTGGTACACCTTCTTTCATCATGTTATCGATTCTCTTTCTTAATGCTTCAGGCATTTCTACCTTTGGCGCATTTGGATGCATTAACCAGCTGGCTACCTTATGAGTTGTAGAACCTTCTACTTTGAACATAGGTGGTTCAATTCTCTTATCGATATTTAATGCATATTTATTACGTGGTGCGAATGCATCACCTTTGATTTCTTTTGTAACGTTTGGTGGTGAACCAGGAATTGTATATAATTCTGGATCATCAGTATTTAAATCAGGCATTGCTGATAAAAGACCCCAAGTATATGGATGTAAAGGTCTGTAGAAGATATCTTCGATAGAACCTGTTTCTACAATCTTACCTGCATACATAACGTTTACGAAGTCAGCTACCTTAGCAACTACACCTAAATCATGTGTGATATAAATAACTGAAATACCTTTTTTCTTCTGTAAGTCCTGAATTAATTCAAGAATCTTAGCCTGGATAGTTACATCTAGGGCTGTTGTAGGTTCGTCACAGATTAATACATATGGATCACAAGATAAAGCGATTGCGATAACAACACGCTGTCTCATACCACCAGATAACTGGTGAGGATAGTTCTTCATACGTTTTTCTGCGTTAGTGATTCCTACTTCTTCAAGAAGTTCTACAGCCTTTTTATATGCTTCTTCTTTAGATGTTCCATAATGATACATCATTGGTTCCATAATCTGTTTACCAATTGTCATTGTTGGGTCTAGAGAAGTCATTGGATCCTGGAAGACCATCGCAATCTTACGACCACGGATTTCCTTTTGGATTTCCTTTTCTGTCATCTTAGTGATATCTACTGTATGTTTTTCATCAGTATCTGGATCATGCCAAGTATAGTCGATTGAACCACTTTCAATACTACCATTCTTAGCTAAGATACCCATGATAGCTTTTGTAGTAACTGATTTACCTGAACCAGATTCACCTACAATCGCAATTGTTTCTCCTTTATAAAGGTCTAAGTTAACACCACGGATGGCATTCACTTTCTTACCTTCAATCTTAAAGGAGATATTTAAGTCTCTGATTTTTAAAATTCTTTCTCTGTCAGCCATAATTACATCTCCTTCATAGTAGGATCAAGTGCATCTCTTAAACCATCACCTAATAAGTTGAATCCTAACATTAATACTGCAAGGATAATAGCTGGGATAGTCATCTGAGTTGGATATACTGTGAATACTTCGAAACCTGAGTTGATCAAAGTACCAAGTGAAGCCTGAGGAACAGTTAAACCTAAACCAACGAATGCTAGATATGCTTCATAGAAGATTGCATTTGGGATAGTCATCATAGACATGATGATTAACTGTCCAAAGATGTTTGGTAAGATTTCCTTGAATAAGATAAAGATATTGCTTGCACCTAATGTTCTAGAAGCAAGAATGAATTCATCTTCCTTGATCTTTAATACCTGTGCTCTTGTGATACGAGACATAGGAATCCATTCAGTGAAGATTAACGCAAGAATAACGGTATATAAAGAAGGCTTTAATACTGTTAAAAGAATAGTTAATACTACTAGTGTTGGGATAGAGTTGATGATTTCCTGAATTCTCTGAAGGACAGAGTCAATTAAACCACCAAAGTAGCCAGAAATTAAACCATAAGTCATACCAACTACGATATCAATAACTACTGCAACTAATGCGATAATTAATGAAATACGAGTACCCTGCCAAGTTCTTACGAACAAGTCACGGCCATATTTATCAGTACCAAAGAAATGAGTACCATTTGGAAGAATATTCGCAATACTTGTATCAATTGCATCATATTTCCAATGAGAAATCATTGGTACAAAGATAGCAAGTAAAGCAATGATAATAATACAAGCTAAACCAAAGATTGCACCTTTGTTCTGAGTAAAACGATAAACAACATCTTTCCAAGCAGGTCTTGCAGGAGCAACTTCATCAATGTTGATATTCTGTTTATCACCGATAAACTCAAAATCATCTGGCAAAAATTCATATTTCTTGTCATCCATCTTAGTTGTCCCCCTTTCCTAAACGGATACGTGGATCGATAATACCATAAGATACATCGATTACTAACATCATAACGATATACATGAATGCATATAAGAATGAACATGCAACGATGATGTTGTAGTCATTGGCACGAATACTGTTAATTAATAGCTTACCTAAACCTGGTACAGAACAGATCTGTTCTACTACCATTGTACCAGTCATCAAGTTAACTAGGATCGGACCTAAGATAGTGATTACTGGAATTAAGGCATTACGTAATGCATGCTTGAAGATTAATGTCTTACGATCTAAACCTTTAGCCATTGCAAGAGTCATATATTCACTATTTAATACAGAAATCATTTCTGTACGAGTGAAACGTGCTACGTTGGCAATAACGCTCATAGATAAAGCGATAACTGGCAATATAGATGAGAAGATTGGATTCATATCATCATACATTGTTGGTAAGATACGAAGATCATTACTGAACAAGATAACAAGTAATAATGCGAATACGAATGATGGGATAGATACACCTAAGATAGAAATAATAGTTGCGATTGTATCCCAAATAGTGTTCTTGTTTAATGCAGCAACGATACCAAGTAACATACCTACTAATGTACCTAAGATACATGCAGCGATACCATAAGCAAATGAGATCTTAGCTGCGTCAAATACTAATTCAGAAACATTCTGATCTTTGTATAAAACATAAGAAACACCGAAGTCGCCTGATAACATATTCTTTAAGTATGTACCATACTGTACTAGAACCGGCTTATCAAGACCATATTTTGCCATAATGACTTTCTGCTGTTCTGGACTCAACTTTTCTGAGTTGAATGGAGAACCTGGCATACAACGAGTCATAATGAACAGAACTGTTAGTATAACAAATAGAGTAATTGCTGAAATAAGCAATCTCTTTAAGATATACCTAATCATGGATTTATCCATATAAATATCACACCTTTCATTTAAAAAAGAAGAACACATTATAGCAAGAGCTATAATGTGTTTATTCTCACTATGTTCTGTTTATTCTTATTTGATAGTTACGTATTTGAATGTATAAGGAACACCAACTGCTGAATGAACAAGTCCTTTTACATTCTTAGCCTTTAATGCTGCAGCACCCTTTTCGAATACTGGAATATAAGCTAAATCATCAAGTGCAGTCTTTTCTACCTGAGTCATTAAGTCCCAACGTTTATTTAAGTCTGATTCAGCCTGAACCTGTTTCATTAATGAATCAACTTTAGCGTTGCTGTACTTACCATAGTTATTCTGGTTACCAGTTAAGAATAAGTTTAAGTAAGTTGTTGGATCAGCATAGTCTGGACCCCAACGAGTACATACAACCTGGAAGTTACCATTTGCTTCTCTGTTATAGATTCTGTCTTTCTTAACAGTTGCAACCATGTTTACCTTTAAGCCTTTTAACTTAGAGAATGAACCCTGTAAGTATTCAGCCATAGTATCCATTGGAGATTCATCAGTACCATATAATAAATCAATAGTGATTGTATCAGTACCTAATTCTTTCTTAGCAGCATCTAAATATTCCTGAGCTTTCTTCTGATCATAGCTTACATATTTATCTGCATCATCACGGAAATCTTTACCAGCTGGGCTCTTAGATAACTGAGATGGAACGAAACCAGTTGCAGCCATAGAACCATCTTTTAATACGTTTTCACATAAATCTTTTCTATTGATTGCATAAGCTAAAGCTTCTCTTACGTTCTTGTTAGCAACAGTGTTGTTCTTGAAGTTTACCTGTAAGTAGAATAAGTAACCTTCATTGAAAGTAGTGAATGTATCTTTACCTTTATACTTATCTACTAATGTAGAGTTGATTGTTGCATAGTCAACTTTACCATTATCGAAGTTCTGTGCAGCAGTCTTAGGATCCTGTACTAAGTACATCTCAAGATTCTTAGTTGCTACTGTTTTAGCATCATAGTACTTATCATTCTTAGTGAATGTTGCTTTGTTACCTTTAACCCACTTAGTCATCTTATAAGCACCATTAGATAATGTGTACTCTGGCTTAGTACCATAGTTCTTACCACATTTTTCAACGAACTTTTCGTTCTGTGGGAAGTAGCATGGGAATGCCATTAAGTCTGTGAAATATGGAACTTTGTTTTCAAGTTCTACTACTAAAGTCTGATCATCTTTAGCTGTAACACCAAGAGTAGCCATCTGTTCATCAGTTGCATTAGCACCTAATTCCATAAGGGCATCTGCGTTCTTAACTGAAGCACCTCCGCTACCTAACATATAAGCATAGTTACCAGCATCTTTGATGATCTTACGCCAAGAATAAACGAAGTCATTTGCAGTAACCTTATCACCATTTGTCCATTTTGCATCTCTTAAGTGGAATGTATAAGTCTTACCATCATCACTTACATCCCAGCTCTTAGCAATTGCAGGTGCAGTCTTACCTTTTTCATTAACGGCTGTTAAACCATCTGTAATAGCATGAATTGCGTTGAATGACATACCATCATCAACTACTGTAGAATCCATACCCTGGATATCTAATTCACTTGCAAATCTGAATGTATCAGTATCTGTCTTAGAACCACAGCCAGCTAACATTCCTGCAGCAGTTGCAGCGGTAAGCAATACTTTTACTGTTTTACCTGTTTTCATATATTCTCCTCCTGTAGTATTTGTTTTCTACTATGGTGATTAGTTTAGTCTAAAAATTGTATACTGTCAACATAATTTCACACATTTTTTTGTATTTTAGTGACAATTCTTATTTTTATTACTGTATTTACTAAATTCTAAACATGTATGTCTATTTTTTAGTAACTTTTTATCACTTTGATAATAGATTGTACTGAATTCTGTACAATATTTTAAATTGTAAAGGACGTATATACAAAAAATGAACAATACAATCCTGTATTGTTCACTTTATGTGTTTTCTATTTTCTCAGCTTATTTTGGTAGTCCTGCAAGGCATCTGTAGCATAAGATCTTGCATTAGATTCGTTGATCTGATTGTAGTATTTTGCCTTATTTGTAACTTTGGTAGAGAATTCTTTCTTATAAGTGTCAATGATACGATAGTCAAACAACTTACTATAATCACTGCTCATTGTGTCATAAGATTCTACAAGGGCATATTCATAAGCATGATATGAACTATGAAGCAATGCCTCTAGTAGAGTTGTAGAAGATGCATGATCTAATTGACTGATATCAAAAGTAATTTCTTTTGATTTATTATTATACTGACAATAGGCATGTGTTAAGTGACTTCCAGCCCCTACTTTGATTCTTGCAGATATCCCGAGATAGTCTCTTTCGTTATTACATATAGTCTGTAATGTATTGAGCTTCTCTTTACGTGTGAGTTTAGACCAGTTATGTAAGCTTTCAAGTGATTTTTCATCATATTTTCTCATATAGACATCTGTATTATTTGTAATCTTTGTAGATGATTGAATGATAGAAGAACCAAATAAAGTAAAACTTAACACAATGACAAGTGATAAAAGAGAAGCTAAACCAATCACTAGCTGTGATTTTTCTAAGAGTGAGTTATAGTTTCTTCTTTTTACTTTATAGAAGTAAAATCCTACATAAACTAGATCAAGACCAATAAGTAATACCCATACTATTCCTAGGGGTATAGGAAGAAGTAACATATAGGCAAGTGTTGTATAGATACCAAAAGGTATGAGTACGTTTGTCGCAATGCTTAAGTAGTTTCTTCTATCATCCTTTTCAAAGTAGATGAGTCCAAAGCTAAGTACTGTAAGCAAGAATAATACAAGCTTAGATTGTAGTAACGAACAGCCCGGAATCACTCTAAAGATAAATATGCAGAATATAATAAGAGTAACAAAATATACAATGACTGCCCTAATAATGAAATCTTTAAGTGTAAATGTATTATGTTGTTTCATAGTTTTCCCTCCTAATATTAATTTTATCGTAAATACAAGTGAAAAAGAAGCCCAAAAGAAAAGCCAGAGAACTGGCTTAGACATTCGTGAGTTTTTTCTTTTTTACAACTAAATAGGCAATCACAATAGATGCAGAAGTCACTGCCCAGCTGATTGGGTAAACAACTAACACTGACTGGAATGTATGGATTCTTGCGAAGGCAATAAAGATCCAGGCAAGTCTTAATGCACATGTGAAGATGATACAGAGTACTGTAGAGATCATTGGATTTCCTAGTCCTCTGAGTGCACCTGACATGATTTCTATAGTCATATTGAGTACTTCAAATGTGACTACAATAGAAATACGGATACAGGCTATTTTCACAATGGCAGGATCTGATGTAAAGATTCCTGATAGGACTGGTGAGAATGATACGAAGAGTGCACTGATAGCACCAGTAAAAAGTGCACCAAGTAACATACACCATCTAATAGACTGGATGCAGCGTTTATAATTCTTTGCGCCATAGTTTTGTGATGTAAAGGTAATAGCTGCCTGAGCAAATCCTGTAATTAAGAAATAAGAATACATTTCAAAGTTCAAGGCAACAGTAGATGCTGCAACAATATCAGCACCTAAGCTATTAATAGCTGATTGAATGATGATATTAGAAATATTGAACAACATTCCTTGTATTGCAGCAGGAATACCTATAATAAGTATTTCTTTTGTATAGACCCATTCCATCTTCATATTGTCTAATCTAACCTGCAAAGCGCCTTCTTCTTTATATAAAATTCTAAAGAGTAATAAAGAACTTGTGGCATCTGCGATAGTAGTCGCTAAGGCTACACCAGCGACATCTAGCTTAAATAAAATGACAAATACTAAGTTCAATACAACATTAATAGTACCTGAAATAATTAAACAGTAGAGTGGTCTTTTGGTATCTCCACCTGCTCTTAGTATGGCAGATTCAAAGTTATAGATGGTTAAAAAGAACATCCCTATGAAACATACTCTTAAGTAGAGTACTGCAAGAGGTAGTACTTCTGTTGGTGTGGACATAAGTTCTAGTAGTGGACGGGCAATGATTTCTCCAATAATAGAAACAATAAAACCAGTAATAATAGATAATACAAGTGCAGTATGTATGGCCTGATTGGCTCTATCTTCTCTTTGTGCTCCTAAAAAACGTGAAATAATCACATTAGCTCCTACTGAGAAACCTACAAAGATTGTGATAAATAGATTAGTGATTGGGGCAGTACTCCCTACTGCCGCTAGTGAATGACTTCCTGAAAACTGTCCTACAGTCGCTACATCACAGGAGTTAAATAACTGCTGAATAATACTTGTAGCTGCCAAAGGTAATGCGAATGCAAGGATCTTATCCCATAATGATCCTTCTAATGGATTAATTCTTTTAGCCATAATTTCCCCCTTCTTGCCTATTCTATCTTTAAAGCACGCTTTAAGGTCAATACTATACTTATTTAATTTTTAGAATGCATTTTTTCACAATTAGAAATCATTTTCCTATATAATTAATATGAAAGGAGGTTTCATTATGAAGAAACTATTTACATTATTATTATCGTGTATGGTAGTGTTTGGTTTAAGTGCATGTACAAACAATAATAAGGATACAGGACAGAGTAATCCTACTAAACAAACTGATACACCAACACAAACAGAACAATCAATTGATGAAGCATTCTATAAGGATTTTAAAACAGCATTAGAAGAAAGATGGAAAATAGAAGAAAATGATGCAGAACTCACTACAGAAATCTATACTCGTTATGTAGATACTGAACTTAAATATCTAAGCAAGTATGAACATAAAGAAGATTCATTTAATAATCATGAAATTGGTGAAGCAGCTGAAGATTATGTAGAAGCCTTAGTTGAAGGTAAACAGATGGCTTATCTTATCGATAAGGATTATACTAAATGGCATCAGGAGTATGAGGATGAAGTATTTGAAGAAAGTACTGAAGCTATTTATAAGTTGAACGCTATAAAGAAGATTACTTTTGAAAATGAAGAGAACCAGAAGAAGTTTGATCGTCTTGTGAAATATGGTGAAGAATATAGTAAGAGGGATGACTAATGGATAATATTGTCGTATTGAATGATAATGAGGGAAATGAATTAGAGTTTGAATATCTTGATTTGATTGAACATAATGAAGAAACATATGTTGTGTTATTACCAGTAGATGATGAAGCAGATGAGGTAGTGATCTTAAGATGTGAAGAATCAGAGGATGATTCTGATGAAGAAAACTATCGTTCAGTAGATGATGAAGCACTACTTAATGAACTATTTGAAATCTTTAAAGAAAAAAATGCAGATAAGTTTGATTTTGATTAAGAACGAGGGGGGGCACCTGATGGTGCCCCCTTTATTATGCTTCTAATTTTAATAACGCTTCTTTTCTATCAATACCACCTGCATAACCTGTTAAGCTTCCATTACTGCCTAATACTCTATGACAAGGGACTATGATACTTATTCTATTATGTCCTACTGCACCGCCTACTGCCTGTGCAGAGAATCTTTTAACACCTCTTCTTTGTGCTAATATATTTGCTATTTCTCCATAAGTCATTGTATGGCCATAAGGAATATCACATAAAATCTCCCATACTTCTTTTTGGAAATCTGTACCTATGAAGTGAAGAGGAAAATCAATAGGTGGCTGTTCTTGTTTAAAATAGAGATCAAGCCATTTTTTTACTTTTAGAATAAGTTCTGTGTCTTTTTCTTCATAAGGTTCTTTTAATCCTGATGCATAATACTTCTGATTCTCAAACCATAAGCCATATACACCTATTTCATCTGTCGCAATAAGTATATCTCCTAGAGGAGATTGATAGTGTCCGATATAAGTCATATGAAATCCTCCATATGTCTATCATACTAAAAAGAATTCCTTAGTTGAATTGTTTATGCTTATTTTCAATAAAGTCATGATACCACTTAAAACTATCCTTCTTATATCTCTTATAAGTACCCTGACCTAGATTATTGGCGTCCACATAAACAACACCATAACGTTTTTCCATTTCACAGCTTCCTGCAGAAACAATATCAATAACACCCCACATAATATAACCTATAACGTCTACACCATCATCAATCGCTTCATCAATTTGTTTAAAGTGCTGTTCAAGATAATCTATTCTATATGGATCATGAATGAGACCATCTTCCATAATATCATGTGCACCAAGTCCATTTTCACATATAAAGACAGGTTTCTGTGTTCTATCATACATCTTATTCAACATGATTCTAAGTCCTACGGGATCAATCTGCCATCCCCAGTCACTTGCCTTAAGATGAGGGTTCTTTGTAGATACAACGAGATTACCCGCTGTCTGTTGACCATCTTCCTTACATGTTGCGATAGAACTTGAATAATATGAGAAGCTAACAAAGTCACATGTATATTTTTTAAGTAATTCTGAATCTTCTTCTGTAACAGTTAGATGAATATCATTTTCTCTAAAGAAACGATCCATATAGCTTGGATAATGACCATTCGCTAGTATATCTACCGCAAACCACTGATGGATTTCTTCATCTCTGACTGCTTTTAAGTTATCTTCTGGAGTAGATGTAAGTGGATAATAACAGAAACATGCCACCATACAGCCTGATTGACTCTTTGGAGAGAGTTTTTTCGCAATCTTAATTGTCTTAGCACTTGCTACAAATTGATGATGCAATGACTGGAATACGAGTGTCTGATTATAAGGCTGATCCTTTTCTTTTACTAATCCTACACCATTATAAGGACTAAAGTATCCAGCATTTATTTCATTAAATGGGAGGAAATAATCAATATATTCTCCCCAGTTTTCAAATACAACTGTCGCAAATCTTTCATAGAATTCAATCAGTTTTCTATTTGTCCATCCACCATAATTTTCTACTAGGTATAATGGAACAGCATAATGATTCATTGTGAGAAAGATCTTCATACCTGCTTTATGTACTTCTTTGAAGATATGATCATAGAACTTAATTCCTTCTTCATTAGGTGTTTCTTCATCTCCATGAGGATAAAGTCTTGCCCAGCTGATTGAGAAACGATAGATATCAATACCTAATTCTTTAAGTAAGGCAATATCTTCATCAATATGATGGTAACCATCACTACCCTGTCTAAATGGGTAGTGTCCTATTCCTTCACATTTCTTTGCTTCATCAATAATATCTTGTGTAAGTAATCTTGTAGATGTTGTCGCATCAGATGTTCTTTTTAGATAGGGTCTACAATCTTGTGTATCTAAGCCTTTACCGCCTTCTTTATAGCCACCTTCATACTGGCTGCTGGCAGTGGCTCCACCCCATAATATATCTTTTGTCTTTTTCATAGTTTCCTCCTTTATTAAAAAAACTAAGGTTTTCACCCTAGTTTCTTCGCAAGCTTGTAAGCACCATATTCCGGTGTATGGATAGGTGAAATAAGATAATCTACTGTTTCATTCAAAATAGGTAGAATATAGTGAGAAGCATGATCAAATACGCCTCCAATATAAGAAATACGAGGTGTTGAATCATGTTCTTTTAAGAGTGTTTTTATAAGTGAACGAATTTCTAATGCTGCCTGTTTATATATTTCTATCGCATAAGGATCTCCCTGATTGGCAGCTAATCCATTGATATAAGCATAGGATGCAATAGATGTACGATCAAGACTATTCATAAATGTGATAATATCATAATCAATATCTAGATGACATTCTTCCATAATTAGATCATAAAGCGCTGTCTTTTCTAGTCTGCCATCTATTTCTTTACAGAATGTATGAAACATCTTCTTCGCAATCCAATAAGCACTGCCTTCATCACCTAATTGATAACCCCAGCCTCCACAACGTGTGAGCTTATTATTCTTAAGTGATAAGGCAATACTGCCTGTTCCTGCAATGACCACAATGCCATCATGCCCATCTAATGCACCTTCTATCGCAATTCTTACATCACTTTCCACGACAAAAGGTCTATCTCCAAATGCTTCTTTACATATATATTCTATTTTGTCTCTTAGTTCTTTCTGTTGGCCATATCCTGCAAGTCCTGCACCAATAATGGCAGTATGATCAGGATCTAGCTGATTGACACCATCTCTTAATATTTCAATAGATTGATCTTGTGGCTGAGTTAAAACATGTACTGTAGGAAGGATTAATTCTTTTAAACGAGATCCTTTCTCATCAAAAAGAACCATCTTTGTTTTTGTACCTCCGCCATCTATACCTATATACAACATTTCTGTTACCTCTTAATTTTCAGATGCTTCGTTTGCCTTTTCTTCTTCTAATAATTCGTTATCATACATCTTAAAGAATGGATAATACATAATAACTGAAAGTATAATTAGTACAATACTTAATACTGCTGCTCTCCAGTCA
>NZ_FR898871.1:0-13284 GCF_000437715.1 Catenibacterium sp. CAG:290 | reverse complement strand
CAGTCACCACCACATGCAAGATATGCACCAATTGGGCCAGGAAGTGTCCAAGGGGCAATAGTCACTGCACAGTTTACTAAATGCATAGCTGTTGCAATCCAAGCAATAGTTGCAAGAACTAATGGGACTAAAATAAATGGAATTAACAACATTGGGTTTAATACGATTGGTGCACCAAAGATCATTGGTTCATTGATATTGAACAACGAAGGAAGGATAGTTGTTCTACCGAGTGTTTTACCATATTTACTCTTAGCTGCAAAACAGAATAGAATCGCAAGTCCTAAAGTAGCACCAGAACCACCAATATGAACAAACCACTGTAAGAACGGTTCTACACCAATATGAGTGGCAGTCTTACCTGCTGCAACTGCTGCAGTATTCTGATCTAATAGAATTAACCAGATTGGTCTAGCAAGTGAACTGACAATAGAGTCACCATGAATACCAAATGACCAGAAGAACATGATTAAGAAAATAATGAGTAATGTAGAAGGTAATGTATCAGTCGCATTGACTAAAGGTTTAATAAGGTCACCTACAATGCTGTGAACATCTACACCTAACCACATAGTGAGTGTAGAAATACCTAAGATAATGATAATAGTAGGTGTCAATGATTCAAATGATCTTGCGACTGCAGGTGGAACGGCTGCAGGCATAGTGATCTTTAATCCTTTCACCTGTGTGAAACGATATACTTCTACACCAATAAATGCAGAAATAATACCAATAAACATACCTGCTGAACCTAAGTGTTCTGCAGGAATAACATACCCAGATGGTAACTGCTGTAAGAATGCATTTAATTCAGCATTCTTAGTAGCAAGAGCTGCGATTGAGTCTGTGACATCTGGAATAGATGCTGGTACAACTGTGAGCAGGAATGTAAGTTCTGCCATGATTGCACCACTTAAACCATCTAAATCATATGATTTAGCTAAAGAGTAACCAATACCAAATACAGCATAGAGTGTCATGATATACATTGACATTCTATAAGGTAAAAGAATTGCGACTGCATTTGCTTTAATGAATTTTGCGAGTGCCCAGTCTGCAGGCATCTGGTTGTAAGAAAAAGCAACAACCATTAATAATGAACTGACGATGATGATTGGTAATGTCGCAATAATACCATCACGAATTGCGCGTAAATGTCTTTGATTAGAGAGTTTTTCTAATGGACCCGCCAATTTACCCTCAATGACATTTGTAATTGCATCGAACATAATTTAATCTCCTATTATTTAATCATTAATATTAATACAAAGGCCATCAAAGAGAAGAGACCTGTTACAAGATAGAAGTTTTTACATAATCCTTCTTTTCTTTCAATGAAATACTGGGAATAAGCTACACTGAGTCCACATACAAGACCACTAATTAGAGCATTAGGGAGTCTGAAGTCGATGTGGAGATAAGTGAATCCATTGACACAGATGATAAGTGACAACATTGTAGAAACAAGAATAAGTAAAGCACTCTTGAAACCAAACATAGGGATATCATAATCCGTCATACCAAAGACATTCTTGTTTTGTTTATTGTTTTGATTTTTTACAATGTACTTATTCATCTCACATCCTCCTATAGATTACTTTTTACAGTTTTACTGATATTTCCATTGTTTTTAAGAAGAGCTTCTTCACATTCTTTTTCATCTTTACCTGTTAAACCAGATAGAATCGCAATCTTTACATTGTAGTGACACTTAGTTAATAGTGTAATTGATTCTTCTTCAGAACAATCTAAAGATTGTGAGACAATGT
This sequence comes from Catenibacterium sp. CAG:290, assembly GCF_000437715.1. Lineage (NCBI taxonomy): Bacteria > Bacillati > Bacillota > Erysipelotrichia > Erysipelotrichales > Coprobacillaceae > Catenibacterium > Catenibacterium sp. CAG:290. The sequence continues at coordinate 11,515 of NZ_FR898871.1, read as the reverse complement.
TGACAGCTCTGATCTTAAGTTTTTCATTGGTAGGCTGTACATCAACCATAAGGTTTTTATAGACCTTTCCTCTTTTGATCATTACAGATGTAGAAAGCATATTTAAGACAAGTTTTTGTGCAGTACCTGCCTTCATTCTTGTAGAGCCAGTCACGACTTCTGCACCTGTAATTGCTTCAATTGGATAGTGGGAGTATTTTGATATTTCCCCATTGTGAACACAACAGATAGAAACTGTCTGGCATCCTAGTGTGCGCGCATATTGAAGTCCGCCAATGACATAAGGTGTTCTGCCTGATGCTGCAATACCACATACAACATCTTTGTCTGTTAAGTGGATATTCTTTAAGTCCTCTACAGCGAGTTCCTGAGAATCTTCTGCACCTTCTATTGCAGTTGTGAGTGCGATGTTCCCACCGGCGATTAATCCTTGTACTAGACGAGGATCAACACCATAAGTAGGAGGACACTCTGATGCATCTAGTACACCTAATCTCCCTGATGTACCAGCGCCAATATAAATCAGTCTGCCACCTTGACTCATCTGTTGATAGATACAGTCAACAGCATCTGCAATTTGCGGTAAGACGTCTCTTACAGCTAAAGCCACCTTCTGATCTTCATTATTAATAGTAGTAAGAATATCTATCGTAGACATTTCATCTATATGTAATGAATCAGGATTTGACTGTTCTGTATCTAAGTTATTTAAGTTCATTCTTGTTCCCTCCTTCCAATATCATTATAGACTTGCTGAAATATTATTTCAAGTATATTTCATATTAAACGAAACGTTATTTCTAAAATAAAAGACTCATAGTGAAATATGAGTCTACTTTTTGAGTATAGAGACATTGTCTTTAGAATCTATGAGATTCTTTTTATGTTCTTCAAAGTTCTTCTTAAATACACCATAGTACAATAAGTCAGTTATCACAAATGAAGAGATACGAGAAGAGACTGCACCAATACGCAAGGCTTTTTCTTCACTTGGTACTTTAAGTGAATAGGTACTTAGTTTAGAGATTGGATTAGAGTTGATCTGTGTAATAGAGATAAATGGTATTTGTTTCTCATGTAACACTCTAGCAACATCTACTAAACCAGTTGTAGAACCTGAGTAACTGATAATAAGTGCTGCATCATTTTGATCCATGCTTTGGGCAAAGGTCATCTGTACATGAAGATCAGCGTTATAGATCACCTTCTTACCTATACGCATGAGTTTTTGGTAGATATCTAAACCAATGACTGATGAACCACCTACACCAAAGAGATAGATAGTAGAAGCATTATTGAGTAAGTCTATTGATGCTTCTAGTGTATCTATGTTTATTAACTGGTATGTTTTTAAGACTGTGTTCATATTTAATCTACAGCCTTTTTCTACTAATGTACTGATATTATCTTCTGGTTCAAAGATGAGATCTACTTCTTGTTTTTCTTCTTCTTTAGTAGATTGAGCTAAGTTCATCTTTAAATCACTGAAGCCTTTAAAACCTATTTTCTTTGAGAAACGGATAATAGCAGCTGCAGAGGTATTTGTCTTTTCACCTAGTGCCTGTGCAGAATCCTGTAATATATCATTTTCTAGTATGTATTCAGCTATAAGCTTTTCTGTTGCAGTATAGCTATCATTGTATTCTTTAATTCTTAAATATGCGTTCATGAGATCACCTCCGATTAACCTTATTATAACATATAGAAAGAGTTGTTTTGTATAAGAAAATATCCCCTAGAGAGGGGGATTGGAAATCATGAGGTTTCCGTACTTGCCATTTTATACTGTCAAAAATTCAGTTTTCAACTTTTTATAGAAAACATCATAATTAAGTTGTTCACATCATTTTAATCAGTGCTTAAAAAGATTACCAAGATTCAACCTATTTCATTGTCCTTCTTATGATTTTTTGTTTATTATTCTTATCAAATTATATTTTCCCTTCAAGAATTAAATATATCACTTTACCATAGAATATAATTCTTTTTACCTTTATGTTTTTTAACTTTTTTCCTCTATTCTTACCCGATAACATTTTATCCCAATATTCATCTATTTCTTTATTAGTTAAACTATCATCAAATACCTTTGAATACTTTTGGAATTGTTCTTTGAGATCGTCATTAGTCACATTATCGGAATTATTTAGAATACCAACAGCCATTTTATTCCCAAACATGTTTTTACGTTGTATCCATATCCCTAATTTCTCGTTTGATATATCAACTATACTAGGCTCATCTTTTCCTTCAAGTTTTTTCATACTTACCATATCACTGGTAATATCTGGATCATTAATTTCGTTATATTTATTCAAAAAAGAATTAATACTTTTATCTTTTTTATAAATCAACTTTTCTTTTACCTTTTTCTTAACTCCAAAGAAACTATTTTCTAATGTGTGTTCAGTTGTACTTTTTGATTTATTTGTTGTACCGCAGCTTACTAATACCAAGCAAAGAAGCAGTATGATTACTTTTCTCATATCAACACCCCTTATTCATTTCACATTTAACCCATATCCAATTATTGCACCAACTATACCACCGACAATATGCGCCATATTTGAAATATTATTCTGAACTGCAATACCTTCATATACTTGCTGACCGATAAAAATAGCTGCAACCAATATAAATGTAATAGAAATTTCGCCTTCTCTAAAATTAGCAAATGAAGCAAACATAACAAATGCAAAAACTGCTCCACTCTACTTCTTGTGGTTTTTCTTCTTTAGTAGATTGGGAAACGGATATTAGCTGTTGCAGAATTTTGTAGTATATAATCACTATTAGCTTTTTGTAGCAGTATAACTATCTATTCTTAAGTATGCATTCATAGGACTACCACCGATTAAATATATTATAACATATAAAAAGAGTTGTTTTGAATATGAAAATATCCCCCAAAGAGGGGATTGAGAACTATTTTAAATAATCTTAATTACATTACTTGTATCTATCAAATTAAAACTATTGTGCATTTTATGTTTTACTTTCTTAACCATATCTGGATCTAACTTATTCAAAAACATTTCAAAATCAATTTGTGATTTTGCTTTTATTTCTTTTAGTTTTTTAGCATCCGCAACCTTTCTTTTTGCTTCGCTTTTAGGATATCCACCACCAAATGGTTCTAAAAATAATGCTTTGATTGTTTCCTCTAAATTCTTTTCACCTGTATATGTATATTCTTCTCCAAGAGGTAAAGATACTACATTTCCATTATTGATCTGTGCAAATAAATAAGCATCTTTCGCAGTTGGAACATACCCGCATAAAACACCGGGCATACTATTACAAGCAAGCATCATCCCTTGTCCTGAAGAACATCCAGTCACAACAAAATCAACTATATGACTGTTTATGAGTATTCCAATCAACAATGCAATCTCAACATAAGTATAGTTTTCATCTTCATCTACAAAACATCCAAGATTAATAACTTCTGCATCTTTAGCATATTTCTTTGTATATTTATAAAGCAGCTCATTTTTTGATACTTGTGAACTTGCTTGTACAACTGCTATCTTCATTGATATTCCTCCAATAGTGTATCTATATTTATAAGACTGTATTCATATTTGATTTACTTCTCTTCTTTAGTAGATTGGAAAACGGATAATAGCAACTGTAGAATATTGTAGGATATAGCCAGCTATTAGCTTTTCTGTAGCAGTATAACTATCTATTTTTAAGTATGCATTCATAGTACTACCACCGATTAACCATATTATAACATATAGAAATAGTTGTTTTGAATATGGAAATACCATAAGTAAAGGACCTAGAATCAACCTAGGTCCTTTACCTTAAAACTCTATTTCATACTTTAAAATACTTTTCTCTTCATTTTGTACTTCACTTAATACAGTTGTATTTCCAGCCATCTTCAAACTTTTCAATATCATATCAAGCTTTGCAGCATCATTTTCTTTTAAACCTGATGTACTGCTTAATTTGATACTTAGTGTCTGATGGTTTATAGGTCCCTTAGTATCCATACGCATATCTATTAAGTTTTGAACATTCTGATCATACTTCAGATATCTTACATGAGGTTCAGCTGGCTCATGTCCTGGAAAACTATTTTCAGCTTCAATCTCTACTTTATCATATTGTTTTGCTAGTTTATCAACTTCAGCTGACACTGTACCATCTCCATCTTTAGCGTTTCCATCTGCTTTTCCATTCCATTTCTTCTTAATAAGTGAAGATTTTTCTCTCATATAAGTAACTCTGAATTTTTTTGCACCTAAATCCTGCGCAATCTTCTGTAATTCATTCACACGAGCCTGCTTCAAACGATCAAAATATTCATCTAGCACAATATAGTTATCTTTATCAGTAGGATCTACATAATAGAAATTAACCTCTTCGTAAGGATAGAAATTCAACCCAAACTTATTGACTGAATCTTTAAAGATATTCACCCATCTCTCACCCTTACAGGTAGCCCAATATCCAATTGATCCTCTACATACTTCTATATCAAACTTCTTATCTCTTTCTACAATTCTCACAAGTCGTGAATATTGCATACCATTTAAATCTTCAGAGAAGATTGGTTTCAGTCTTTTCAAATCCCATTGACGTTTCATTTCATCCATCTTTACTGCAACATCATAGGCTTTTTCTGATGCAGTATCTCCTAGTTCTTTTGCTTTGCCTACTGCAACATCGCCTAGTTCCTTAGCATGCTTATCTAACTCTGCATCATCAACTGCTTTAACTACTTTCACTCTTGCTTCATCAATACCATCTTTAACATCATCAATCATTTTACTAATTTTCATAAGTTCTTCCCTCCTACATACCTTGTTCTTGTCTTATTTGTTTAATTTGATCTTTATAAGTCTTATTATTCTCTTCACTCTTTGCTGGAATAGAATATCTCTGTATAAATTCTATTACTTTCTTTTGTTCCTCTAATACTCTTATCGTATTATTGATTTTATTTACTTTCTCTTCTATTACAGTTTCCTGCTTCATTCCTTCTAGAATCAGTTTGATTCCTTTTAAATCAAATCCCATTTCTTTATACCATAATATTTCCCATAGTCTTTCCATAGTCTCATCATCATAGAGTCTATAATTATTCTTTGAGCGCTTAACAGGTAATATACCTTCATCATCATAATATTGTAATGTACGCTTACTGACTCCTGATAACTTACTCACTTCATCAATCTTTTTAAACACTTTTTACATCCTCGTAACTTGAGAATACGCTATCACGTAAACGTGATAGCAATACCCACACTACGAATCTCCTTTCCATTAGAGAAGATGTAAATTTCGCGTATTTAAAAAGATGATGATCGTATCATCACCAATGCTTTTATATCTGTTTTATTCGTTGTATGATTAGTGAAGAGGTGATTCCAATGAAGCATATCTACAACAAGCTAATTAGAGATCGTATTCCTGAAATCATAGAAAATGATTATAAGACTTGTGCAACAAGAATACTCAATGATGAAGAGTATCTCAAATGTTTAAAAAGCAAGTTATTGGAGGAATGTCATGAAGTAATGAATGCTGAAGGTGAAGATATTAAGAAAGAGATAGCTGATGTATTAGAAGTATTAGAAGCATTAGAGAATACACTTCATATTGATCATCAAGAAGTACTTTCTATCAAAGAAAAGAAGGCACATAGTAATGGTGCCTTCGATAAGAAAATCTATCTGGAATATGTAGAGGATTCATATGAATAAGTATATACAGGATTGGCTTGACGTAATTGAGTATATGAATAATGATAATACATATAAGTTAGCCTGGGGTCGTGCTATTCTTGAAAATGTATATACTCTTAATCACATTGAAGAAAATAATGTGATTACCTTTGATGCAATAGCTCATAAGATGGTGAAGTATTACTGGAATCAGACATTCTTCTTTAATCTAAGACAAGGATCAAACATTAAAAAGAAACCTGTCATTGTTCAACAGGTTGATTTACTTATTGATAAGTATAAAGAATTAACAGGGTCTTCTATTCCTATCTGGTTTGATAAAGCTGAAGAAGAACTTACTAAAGAACAAGACTTCTATAAGAGTGTATTGAAGAAGTGTGCAAGAAAGTTAAAAGATGATGTATCCTGGCGTTTTATGAATCTGAATAAAGAGAAAAAGGATCTTTATGTACTCAATAAGGATTATCTCTACATCTCCATCAACAAAGAGCAGGTATTGTTGCTGAAAGAATATGGTTTTGTCTTATCACAATTACTCAATTATAAATGGGCACAGTTATTAGAGAAGTTCAATAATGCGCCACGTATTACATCTAAGGTAAAGGGTATCTCTGATAATCAGATTAGAAGAAATAACCTTACAAAATATAAAAACATATTACTAGAGAATATGAATAAACCGATTGATTTCTATACAGGTGATGAATTAGATATGGATGATATTAGTGTAGATCATGTGATTCCTTGGTCATTCATGTATAGTGATGATATCTGGAATCTTGTACTCACTTCTAAGAGTCATAATTCTTCTAAATCCAATCATATACCTAGTAAAGAAGTCATTGAACAATTAAATCAAAGAAACAAAGCTCTTATTGAAACTATCAATAATAGTAAATACAAGGAAGAACTCAATATTGCGATTATGAACAACTATGTAGATAAGTTCTACCTATCAATGAAACTATAATTTTTTCTAGTTTTTTGAATTTTATTGAATTTGAATAAAGAGTTTTCTACAATAATCATAGAGGAACTTAATTGATATTAAGCGCACTCCTTAAACAAAAAAGCCTATTGAGATGCTCATCTCGCCAGGCTTTTTTAGTTTGTATAACATAATATTTATAAGGGGTTTTAATTAAAGTTTTTTATTTGTTTTTTTGTATTCATTTGCATTGATATCAGGAATTTATTAGTATACTTATAGAATGTTTTTTTCATAATATATTTTCCTTTTTGTCTGGCCTGTCTATTATTAGACAGGCTCTTTTTCTTGTATACATTCAAGTGATTCTACAGCTTCCCTATCATATTGTTGCTAAGTCCGTGCCACTTGCACATACTGGATTTGGATTGACAGTATTTACGATTTCATCTGCTTATCCGATACCACTAGATAAATCTCATGTATCTCTCTTGAAATCTCATCTATATATGAATCGCCATACGAAGTGTTTTCCATTCCCCTGCTTAAGAACTCATTTACTTTTTTAATGCATTTTGTCTAGATTCCTCAATTATATGGATTAATCTAGCTGCCGACATCAAATCATTACCCATACAAATATTCCACCTTCCGAATTGTGACACCAGTGGTGTCACAATCTCATTTTTACTATTTTAACGAGAAATTCCTATATTCCAAGCAACTTATAAGACTTATTTATACAAAGTTAACCAACACTTTGCAGCTTTGTCAAAAAATGGATATGCAACAATATCATTGCGAACTACCACGACTTACGCTTCACTTAGAAGTCAGGAATTCTTGCTTCAACCACCACTGACTGGCTAGCAACCTTACACTACCGTCAAGACTAAATGATGTCTACAAGCGTTATATTCGACTAATCCCTAGCCTATATGCCTTATACTAAATTTTGATAGATAGATTCTCAAACATCTCCCTGAGACAATTTGAAATCACATCATCTATCACCTTATGACTATGTTTAATGCACATTTTAAGCTGATAATAATGGCAAAACGAAACGCCGTGTTTACCGCAATCCCCCTATTTTAGAAGTGGTGAAATTCTTGCTCACGACGTATTAAAATTCTATGAATAGTGCCTCTACAAGAGTAGGCCTAAAGATCAGTTACCTCCACCAACTATCATGTCAACTTGAGTTGACATATGTTCTTTTCCTAGGAAATAAAAAAGCCCCAGAACGGGGCTATACATCAATTTTCTAATAATGATGTAGAAGATGACATCGCAAAGACAAATGTTGAACCATTATGAATAAGTGATGTTGTACTTGCTGGTAAAATACCAAACATACCTAATAATATTAATCCAGTATTTAAAGTAACTATTCTTGTATAGTTACGTTTAATACGTTTCATTAATAATGCTGATAACTGTTTAAATACGACTATTTCTTCTAGTGAAGAAGATGTTAATGTAACATCTGCAAGTTCTCTTGCGATATCTGAACTATCCTGTAAGGAAATAGATACATCCGCACAAGATAAGGCTGGGGTATCATTAACACCATCCCCTACCATAACAACTTTATGTCCTTCATCTCTTAATTTTTTGACATAGTTTGCTTTATCTTCAGGTAATACACCTGCTAAGTAACCATCAATATTAAGTTCTTCCGCAATATGCTTAGCTGCATTCTCACTATCACCTGTCAACATAATAATATTCTTAAAACCACTACGTCTTAGATTCATAATAGTTTCTTTTGCTTCTGGTTTAAGTGGATCATAAATAGAAATAATACCTGCGAGTTCTCCTCCTATTGCGAGGAATATCAAAGAACTGGCACCTTCACTTTGTAAGTTATTGATGAGTGTTTCTATTTCTTCTGTTTTAGTAATATGTTCATCTTCAAATACAAAATGATCACTACCGATAATAGCACGCTGATCACGATAAATAGTCGCAATACCATGCGCAATAATATACTTCACTTCAGCATGTTCTTCTTCATGATGTAATTGTTCGAGTGATGCCTGTTTTACTATCGCATCAGCCACACTATGTGGGAAATGTTCCTCTAAACAAGCTGCAATACGTAATACTTCATCACGTGTATAGTTACCTATTGGTGTCACTTTCTGTACAAATTGCTGCGCATTTGTAAGGGTACCTGTTTCATCAAAGACAATTGTATCTGCCTGGTCCATTGCTTCTAGGTATTTACCACCCTTAACCATAACAGAATGGCGTCCTGCTTCCTGCATTGCACTAATAATAGAAATAGATGTAGAAAGCTTAATTGCACATGAATAATCTACAAGTAATACTGAAGAAGCGCGTGTAAGATTTCTTGTCGCAAGAAGTAATCCAAAGAAAGCTACAAAACTATAAGGTACAATCGCATCAGCTAAATGTTCAGCACCAGACTGGATACCTGCTTTAAGTGATTCGTTTGTATCAATCATATCTACAATCTTATTAATACGGCTTTCTAATTGTAGATTTCTTACCTTGATATAAATCTTTCCTTCTTCTACAACAGTCCCTGCAAAAACAGAACTTCCTTGTTTAACCATCTTACTTAATGGTTCACCAGTAAAGCTTGATTCATTAATCATGGCTTCACCATTTACTACTTCACCATCTACTGGAACCATAGAACCTGTCTGTACGACTACAATATCTTCTTTCTGTAAATGAGTTGTAGGAATCTGTTTTTCTTTTCCTTCTTCTAATACCCATACTTTATCAATATTAACAGACAATGTTTCTTTAAGCTGTAATGATGTTGTTTTCTTTGTATAGTCTTCAAGTAATGAAGAGATATTCAATAAGAACATGATATTACGTGCTGTACCCCATTGTCCTGATAATAAAGAAACAGAGATACTTGTGGCATCAAGTACTGGTACATCAATACGTTTATGTACAAGAGAATTAAGTCCTTCTTTTACATAACGAATTGTATGATAAATAGTTAATACGTTTCTTACTGGTAATGGTAAAAACCATTTAGAAGCATATCTTCTTGCGATGATTGCGGTGAATTTACCAATGTATTGATCATTGATATCACGGTGATCTATAAGATATTTGTTTTCTTTAATGATCTTTTCATAGGGTGCATCATCAAAGTGAGGGATATCTAAAGAGTTGATTTTGTCAATCAAAGCAGCTCTTTTTTCTTCACTGTAAGTGAACAAAATAGAACCTGTTCTTTCATTGACATCGGCTGATTCAACCATATCCCATTTACATAATGCGAAATGTAAGGCTAGTGCCTTATTTCTAGAAAAGCGATAACGTCCATAACGTATTCTCATACGTCCTGGTATGTCATGTACAATCTGATACTCTAACATTCTCTTATCACCTAAAAAATAGGAAATGACTATTTCCTATTTTGCTTCTTTCTTGCTTTTAGCTTCAGCATAGATATCTTTTGCGTCTTCTACAATTGTATCATATGATGCAAGTGCCTGATCCTTTAACTGCATACCAGTCGCAACTGATTTTACTGCAGCTTTTCTTGCACAGTCACTCTTTGCAAACTTACTGCCTGCAACAGTGGCAGCAACACCACCTACAAATGACCATAATAATTTGTTTTTGAATAAGTCTTTCATATTCGTCTCCTCCTATTGTTAGTTATATCTAACACTGTAATAATAACACTACAAAGGAGGTTTGTGAACAAAAAAGTTAGAGTAGTGTAACTTTTGTTAGAGAAGCATAACCAAGGTACCAGATACTATTAGTATTAATCCAAGCAATGATTTCTTAGAGAGTTTCTCATGGAAAATAAGATAAGAGAATAATACAGTAAAAAGAATACTGAGCTTATCTATAGGAGTGACTAGACTTGCTGGTCCACTTTGTAGGGCATGATAGAAACATAACCATGAACCACCTGTTGCAAGTCCTGATAATACAATAAAGAGATATTCTTTCTTAGGAATACTTTTCATATTCATTTGACTATGTGTTACAAAGACCACAATCCAGCTCATAATAAGTACAACACTTGTACGAATAGCTGTTCCTAGGTTACTTTCAATATTTGTGATTCCTATCTTACCAAGTATAGTCGTTAAACTTGCAAAAATAACTGAAAGCACAGCATAAAGTAACCAGGCATTATTTATCTGTTTATTATCTTCCTTCTTTTCTACCATTAAATATGTACCTGTTGTAAGAATGATCATACCTATGATCTTATATTGTGTGACACTTTCTTTAAAGAATATAAGAGAAAGAATAATCGTCAATACAACACTTGTCTTATCGATAGCTGTAACTTTATTGATATTACCTAATTGTAACGCCTTAAAGTAACATAACCAGCTCGCTCCAGTAGATATTCCAGAAAGAATTAAGAATAGAAATGTCTTATGGGTGATTGTGTGGATTGTATCAAATGAGCCAACTATTCCTACCATGATCCATGAGAAGATAAGTACCACAATTGTACGTAATGCAGTCGCTAAGTGAGAGTTTGTATGTTCAATACCACATTTTGCAAGTACATTATTATTCGTACGATTGAATTTATTCTTAATACCTATTCATATGCATTCTCCTCCCTTTATCTGGCAAAAATATAACATGGTGATTTTTATATCTGGTTTTGTGGATGCAAACAAAAAAGCCTGAACTATAATAGTTGAGTAACTAAATAGACTTGGGGTTTACTCAAGTTTTAAAAAAGTCAGGGGTATGAACTCCTGGCTTTGCTTTTATGCTGTCAACTTTTTAGGGGCAGTTTTCTGGTATCTGTTTTGTTTATTTCATAAATCATTTATCATGTTCTTAAGGTCAAATAAATCTATAGAAAGAAAAAAGGATAGGCATCGAAAGTTTGGCGACCGAGATGCTT
>NZ_FR898870.1:0-81157 GCF_000437715.1 Catenibacterium sp. CAG:290 | reverse complement strand
AGGTCTGCCAGAATACAGCAGATCTGTTTTGCATTGTGATATAGAAACAGATTATGCTTAAAAGGCATTAAGCAACCCATGATAATGGGTATTGGACATAGAAAGTAATATGGGTGTATGATGGAGCCGATAAGAAATAGAGCGTACCTGAAAAGCAAACTGCCACAGGAAAATTATGAACTTTATGTAAAAAGCTGCAAAGTCTATTGACCTGGAGTTTACTTCAGGTTGTACCATAAAAGAAAAAGAGCAAGGAGGAATTTTTTATGGATATTGAACAGATGAAAAAAGACTTAGGTGGAGGTAACGTATTTCCAATCGGTGAAGAAAATGTAGTATTTGCAAAATATTTTACAGGTGAGTGCTATCTGAATATGCTTACAACAGAGAGAGTACCAGTTGGTCTCGTTACTTTCGCTCCTGGAACCATCAATGCATATCACATCCATCATAAAGGTGGACAGATCCTTATGGTTACTGGTGGAAGAGGATGGTACCAGGAAGAAGGAAAGCCGGCTCGTGAGCTGAAAGCCGGAGATGTAGTAAATATTCCACCAGAAGTAAAACATTGGCATGGAGCAGCGAAAGACAGCTGGTTCCAGCATCTGGCTGTTGAAGTTCCGGCAGAGGGTGCTTCCAATGAATGGCTTGAGTTTTTACCGGAAGAAGAGTATAACAAATTACCATAAAGCAAGAAAGACGGAGGTTTAGTATCATGGCAAAGATCACACAGACAGCGGGAAGAAATGCTCTGGGAACATTTGCCCCGGAGTTTGCACATTTTAACGATGACGTTCTGTTCGGAGAGAACTGGAATAACGAAGATATTGATTTAAAAACAAGAAGTATCATCACAGTCGTAGCACTGATGGCACAGGGAATCACAGATTCCTCTTTGAAATTCCATTTACAGAATGCCAAGGATCATGGGGTAACGCAGAAAGAAATCGCAGCGATTATCACCCACGTAGCATTCTATGCAGGCTGGCCAAAAGGCTGGGCAGTGTTCAACCTTGCAAAAGAGGTTTGGAACGAGGACGAAACAGAGGAATAACCTGGCAAAACTGCTCGTCACGAAAAGTTCGCACAAAGCACAGACGTGTATGCCGTTAAAGCCAGTAACTACAAGGGATTGCGAATAGGGAGTCCAGTTTAATGCAGAAACAACTGGCATATCCATCATGGTGCAGGACAGATCTTATTATGTACGGCTGGAAGAGGGTATTATCAGGAATGGGGAAAACCTGCTCAGGAACTCAATGTAGGTGATACAGTTTATATTGCGCCAGAAATCAAACATTGGCATGGTGCAGCACCAGAAAGCTATTTTGTACATATTGCAGAAAGTGTACCAAATGAAAATGCTTCAAACGAGTGGCTTGAAGCAGTGGACGAAGAAGAATATCTAAAATTGAAATAAAACAAAACGATCAGGAAGGGAAGCCTGATCGTTGTTTATTTCAAGAGTTATTTTGAAGGGAATTTGGGAAATTTTAGGAATCACTCTTGGCAAAAAGAAGCTTTAATTATTATAGGGAGTTGCTTTCTCTTTACAGGTACTATTATGCTTTTTATCTATGAACACATTGTGAACTCATTATTTTTTTTCTAGGAAATATGTTATAATGATGTCCGAGGAGGATTTTTTATGAAAAAATCAATCATTACATTCTTATGTTTGATGTTGATCACATTATCAGGATGTACTTATAATACCAAATATTCAGAAAGTGATGCCCCCTTAACTATTACAGGTGGGCTCAGTGATACATTGATTGTGTATTATTCATTCAATGGAGAAGAACGTGAACTCGCAAAACAAGTACAGTCATATACAGAAGGGGATTTACTTTGTTTACAGACTTCTAAGAAGTACTCTACAGACTTTAAAGAGAGAATTAAAGAACATAGAAAAGAAAGAGAAGCTTACGCAAAAGCACTTAAAGAAAACAAACATGATTATAAGAATAAATGTGTATTAGATACATTACCTGCTCTTAAAAATCAAATTAATGATATTAATCAATACAAGACAGTGTATCTTATTTATCCATGCTGGGAAAAGGATGAACCTTTAATTATTGATTCATTCTGTATGGATTATGACTTATCAGGTAAAACAATTGTACCTATGTGTATAAGTGAAAAGAACTGGCGTGGCCATGTGAAATATTCCAGCAAGAAGAGTGTTGCTCACTTTAATAAGATGATACCAAATGCGAACTTTAAGCGTGCTAAGGCATTTACTGATGTCAAAGGCGTTAAAGAGTGGCTAGAAACTATTGATATGATCTAGACTGGATATGCATCCAGTCTTTTTTTGGAGAATTATAATGAGACATATATTTTTACTTAAACCAGTGGATGATGATTATGATCATCATCCGTTTATAGAAACAATTAGAGAAGTGATGCAGGGTTATGATTATGATATATTCATGAGTACTTATCCTGATCACGCCAAGAAGATTATTAAACATTATAAAGAACCCACACGTTTTTATAGTGTTGGTGGGGATGGAATGTTGAACCAGGTCATTCAGGGACTTGTAGGTACACCTCATGAACTCGTAGTTATTCCTTATGGAACAGGAAATGACTTCTTTAAGATGATTTCTAAGAATAATGATTCTAAAGAAGTACTTAAAGCATCTTTAAAGGGTAAAACAATTCCTATTGATACAGTGTTAATGAATAATCGTTATTTTATCAATAATGCATGTTTTGGTTGTGATAGTGTGATTGCGAATCATGTTCATGATGATGTGAAGATTCCTAAGATGTTTAAAGGACATCAATACGAGTATTCTATTCTAAGAAACTTTGTCCAGTATCCATTTTATCATATTAAGATGACCAGCCATGGAACACTATTGTATGAAGGTCCTGTTACTTTATGTGCCTGTGCAAATGCGAAATATTATGGTGGGGCTTATAAGATTGCCCCTCATGCATCATTAGATGATGGTCTCATGAATATTGTGATTCTAGATCAAATTAAGAAAGGACTCATTCCTTTATATATTAAGAAGATAGTAAGTGAAACACTTGACCAGGATAAACATGCTCATGTCTTTACTGTAGATGAAGTGGATGTAGAATCTCAGTATCCGTGTAATTTAGATGGTGAAGAAGTAAAAGCGTCTCATTATCATCTAGAAGTAAAGAAGAATAGTTTAAATCTTGTAGTCTTTGATGATTAAAGAAATAAATGTTTCTATGATTGGAGATAGTTCTTCTTTTCGTGTGATAAAGGCTGCAGATGTATAAAGACCCTTGTCTTTAAGTTTAGTATAGGTTTGTGAATTTAAGTCTATATATGGTATAGCCGCTTCAGGTATAATAACCACCTGATCTAGTATAGAACCCCATACTAAGGCAGTACGTATATCATCTGTAATAATAGGGATATGTGGCTGGAATTGGAGTTCATTTAAACAATAATCGACTATAAACTGACGATAACGTCTGTGAATCAAAACAGGATCATCTCGATAATCAATGAGATGGTTCTTTTTTTCATTCACAAGAGTAGAAGGTCCTACCGCAATCATTGGTTCAGGCTTAAATAAAAATGATTTCACATTCGTAGAATCAAATGGTGTCCTGACTAACGCAATATCTATTTCATGAGCTAGCAAGGTATCCATCATCTCATAGGTTGTTCCTTCTTTCATATGAATATCTAACTTAGGATATTTCTTTCTAAACACATCCATATGCTCATGTGTAATTAAATAACCATTAGAAGAAGTAATCCCAAAACGTAAAATCTGTGTGGCAGCTCCTTGTACTTCTTTACTTGTCTGTTCATATAAATTCAACATCTGATTACATCTACGATAAAATAAGTGCCCTGCAGGCGTTAATGTGATATGACGATGTCCTCTCTCTATCAGTATTGTATCTAATTCTTCTTCTATCGCTTTTAACTGCATAGAAAGAGGAGGCTGTGAAATATGTAATACACGTGCAGCTTGTGTTATAGTCCCTTCGTCTACAATTGTCTTAAAGTATTTCATCTGTTTTAGTTCCATATGTATCTCCTATAAATTCTATATAAAATATATATTATACATATAGTATAAAATAGGATTATAATGTTGCAAGGACAGGGAGGAAAAATATGTGTATAATGAAATATTTAAAGCCTTATAAATGGCAGGCCATTTCAGGCTTTATATTTAAACTTATAGAAGCATTTCTAGAATTATGTATACCAATGGCTGTAGCTCTTATTATTGATAATGGTGTTGCAGTACATAATACAAATTATATTACAAAGATGGCTTTTGTGATCTTTGGTTTATCTACAGTAGGATATGCTAGTTCACTAGTGTGTCAGTACTTTGCGTCTCTTACATCACAGGGTGTAGGTACACTTATGCGTAAAGATATGTATCGTGCAATCAACCGTTATGATTATCAGGATCTTGATATTATTGGTACACCTTCTTTAATCACAAGAATCACCAATGATATCAATCAGATTCAGTTAGCTGTTGCCATGGTTATTCGTTTATGTTCAAGATCACCATTTTTAATTATCGGTTCTTTGATCATGAGCTTTGTGATTAACTGGCAGGTAGCACTTATCTTTGTGATTGTCGCACCACTTATTGCGTTTAGTATTTACTTTGTGATGAGTCATACAGCGCCTATGTATTCTCATATCCAGCATATCCTTGATGAAGTATCACTCATCACAAGAGAGAATCTTTCTGGTGTCAGAGTCATTCGTGCTTTTAACCAGCAGGATAATGAACAAAAACGTTTTGAATCAACAACCACAAAACAAAAAGAAGAGCAGATCATTGCAGGTAACCTCAGTGCTGTATTAAATCCAGCTACTACAATCATTGTGAACTTTGGGATTATCGCAATTCTTTATATCTCAGGCTTTAAAATCAATGCAGGTAGTATGACACAGGGAGAAGTCATCTCGCTTATTAACTATATGAACCAGATCTTACTTTCTATGTATGTCTTTGCGAATGTTATTGTAATCTTAAATAAAGCCAGTGCATCATACAAGAGATGTGCAGATGTATTAAGTCAGAAACCAGATATTGTCCAGGGAATCAATGAGGCTCCAAGTGACTACCAGAACCTTATTACTTATGATCATGTTTCATTCTCATACTATTCAGGTAATGCCTTAACTGATGTATCATTCAATATTCTTCCAGGTCAGACAATCGGTGTCATTGGAGGTACAGGTTCAGGTAAAACTACACTTATTAACCTGATCCCTCGTTTTTATGATGTCACTGAAGGTGAAATCCGTATCAAAGACCTTCCTATTAAATCATATAAGTTCAAGGATTTAAGAAATATGATTGGTATTGTACCTCAGCAGGCCACACTTTTTGGAGGAACAATCAGAGAAAATATGCAATGGGGTCATCCTCATGCCACAGATGAAGAAATCTATGAAGCATTGGAACTTTCACAATCTAAAGAATTCGTCGATAAGATGACAGAAGGCTTAGACACCTATATTGAACAGGGTGGTAAGAATGTATCTGGCGGACAAAGACAAAGACTCACTATTGCCCGTGCATTAGTCAAAAAACCAGAAATACTTATTCTAGATGATAGTGCTAGTGCACTTGACTTTGCGACAGATGCAAAACTAAGAAAAGCCTTAAGTACGCTTAATATGACAGTTATTATTGTCTCTCAAAGAGTGAGTGCTTTAATGCATGCAGATTCTATTGTGGTATTAAGCCATGGTGAAGTTGTAGGACAGGGTACTCATGACATGCTTATGAATACATGTGATGTCTATCAGGAAATTGTTATGTCACAGATGGAAGGAGGACAGAATAATGAAGAATAAAAGTACTTTAAAAAGACTTATGGCATTCTGTCGTCCTTATCGTATCTATCTTCTAGGTGCATTATTATTTTCTACAATTAATATTATATTCACTCTTTTGACACCAATTCTTATTGGGAAAGCCATTGACCAGATGATTGGTTATCATCAGGTTTTCTTCCAGGGACTAAGTCAAAAGATCTTCTATATTGCATTCTCTGTATTGATGACTGCATTATTCAACTATTTCTTAGTTAGAGCATCTAATAAGATGACTTATGAAATCACAAGAGACTTAAGAACAGAACTCTTTAAACAATACCAGATCTTACCTCTTTCTTATATCGATTCTCATACTCATGGTGATATGATGAGCCGTATGATTGCCGATATTGATCAGATTTCAGATGGTTTATTACAGGGCTTTACCAACCTCTTTGGTGGTATTGCGACAATCTTAGGTACAATTGGCTTTATGTTATATGTGAATGTCAAGCTGGCTTTGATTGTTATTGTATTAACACCACTTTCTCTCATTGTCGCAACACTTATTGCGAAATATACATTCAAGTTCTTCCAGGAACAATTATCTATTCGTGGAGAAATGAGTGGTTTTGTAGAAGAAATGGTAGGAAACCAGAAAGTCGTCAAAGCATTCCAACATGAATCAATCAATGAAGAGAAGTTTGATGAAATCAATGATCGTTTATTTAAGAGTGGTGTTAAATCACAGTTCCTAGGTGCACTTGCGAATCCTTCTACACGTTTTGTGAATGCGATTGTTTATGATACAGTATGTATCTATGGTGCCTTTAGTGTCATTGGTGGAGGTCTTACAGTGGGTGGTTTATCATCATTCTTGACTTATGCCAATCAGTACACAAAGCCATTTAATGATATTTCTAACGTATTTACTGAATTAGAAGCAGCTTTAGCCTGTGCTGAGCGTGTCTTTAAGATTATTGATGAACCAGGTATTAAAAACCCAGAACATCCCAAGGCTATTGATAATCCACAAGGTGTTATTGACTTAAACAATGTGAATTTCAGTTATACACCTGAAAGACCATTGATCACTGATTTTAATCTTCATGTCAATGCAGGTGAAACAATTGCGATTGTAGGACCTACAGGATGTGGAAAAACAACATTGATTAACTTATTAATGCGTTTCTATGATCCTCAAAGTGGTTCTATCTCTATTGATGGTATCAATACACAAACGATGGATCGTTCTTACTTAAGAAGTCTCTATGGTATGGTATTACAGGATACATGGTTATTTAAAGGCACTATTAGAGATAATATTGCGTATGGCTCAAATAATGCGACAGATGAAGAAATCATTGAGGCTGCTAAAAAAGCCCATGCTCATAAATTCATTATTCAGTTAAAAGGTGGCTATGATGCGATGCTCGCAGAAGAAGGCAGTAACTTATCACAAGGACAAAGACAGCTTTTATCTATCGCAAGAATCATGCTCGCAAATCCACCTATGTTGATTCTTGATGAAGCCACCTCATCTATTGATACACGTACAGAAAGACAAATTCAGGATGCCTTTGATACAATGATGATTGGTAGAACAACCTTTATTGTAGCCCATCGTCTTTCTACTATTCAAAAAGCAGATCAGATTATTGTGATGAATGATGGACATATCATTGAACAGGGTAAACATGAAGAACTATTAAAGAAGAATGGTTTCTATCATAACCTTTACTATAGTCAGTTTGAAAAACCAGAGTAAATAAAAAAAGATTCCTCACGGAATCCTTTTTTATTAGCTTCTTCCTGTTACTGCTTTTCTTAAAAGCTGTTTATCAACCCAACGTGTAGAGAATCTAAAGTTCTTTTGCGCGAATACAAATGTGATTTCATTATTTGTATTGAAGTTGATTTTCTTCATCTTACGATAATCGATAAGAAGACGACCTACAAGCATATTTTTTCTACCAACTAATACAAGATTCGCAATCTGCATTGAATAGATGATTGAATAAATAGCCCATACACTTAAAGCGTTTGAAATGTAGTTCATTTTGTGAGCATTGTATGTTGAAATCATAAAAGCGATACAACCAAATAATACTACAAAATAAAGTACTGTAAGACCAATATAAAAAGCCTTACCTGCAGGACTCATACAGAATTTTAATGAATGATCTCTTTTCTTAGATTTAATAATAGTTACAACTACATTCACAATCATATATGTAAAGTAGAGACCAACGAGTCCAACAAGAAATGCAAGTATAATTAAAACCTGATCCATTCTGTTCTCTCCTTTATTCTTCTTATAATTATACATTGAACTGTTCAATTTGGCTATACCCTATTTGTATGGACAAATGAAAAAGAAGAAGTATAATACATAAAAAAGGGGGAAAATGAAAATGTATACACTTCGTTACACAATACAGAACGATCAATGCGACTATACAGGTCGTTTAAGAGATGAAAATATTTTTGTCTATTTCTCACGTCTAGCAACTGCAGATGGTTCTCTATCAGGGTTCTATAAAGAATCCATGAAAGGGAAGTATGGATATGTTGTTTCTAAACAATCACTTATATTAACTGAACCTATTTATGAAGATGATGAAATTACTCTTACTACAGATATTGGACATTATTCCAATGTGATTTTTCCTCGATTCTACTATGTAGAAAAAGAAGGTAGACGTATTGGTGAATGTCGTTCTATCTGGACTCTTATTGACCTAAAGAGACGTCGTATTACATCTCCTAAGCGTGCAGGACTCACTCTTCCTGATAATCCAGACTTGGTCAAAGAAGACCCAGAAACACTCTTTACGCAAGATGATAGACAATTAGTAAATACTTATACTGTACCTTATAGTGATATAGATACAAATAGACATTTAAACAATACCCATTATTTACGTATTGCGTCTAACTTGATTCCTGTAGAAGCCTATGAAAATCATTTTATGGATTCTATTTCTATTAACTATAAAAAAGAAATACTCGCTCATCAGACAATTGAACTCTATCTCACTCATATTGATGATACCTATATCATTGAAGGAGATGTAGAAGGAGAAAACTGCTTTATTGTGAAAATTCATATGAAGGAGTATACAAAATGAAAAAAGAACTTCCTATCATGATCTTTCATAAAGGCAATCAAGACTATTATGGTGGAGATCAGGATTGGTTTCCTGATGAATGGGCAAGACGTGCAGGATGTGCAAGTGTTTGTGCTGCAGATATGGCCTGTTTCTATGAACATAAGCTAGATATCTCTTATCCAGATTTTCTAGAATTGATGACGAAGATGTTTAAAATCAATACGCCAGGTATTATGGGTTTCCCTTATTTTTATAAGTTTGCGAAGAACTTTAAGAAGTATATGAAACATATTGGTTTAGATGTAGAACCTATTTATCAGAAGATTACTGAATCTCCTGAACAGGGTGTACATTTTGTGAAAACAGCTATTGATCAGGGGCATCCTATTGGTATGTTGATCTTAACTCATGAAGCACAGATATTAGAAGAAGAAACATGGCATTGGATGTGTATTACTGGTTATGAAGAAACAGCCTCTGATACATCTATTATCTTCTCATCATGTGGTGAACGTGTATGTGTAGGTGCTTCTACACTCTTTAATAAGAGTCATAAGAATATTGTAAAGCTTGTAACGTTTGATTAAAAAGGAGATGTCGCCATCTCCTTTTAAAATTCCATAGGACTATATAAATTAATCTCAAGATGAGTGATTGGTTCTTCAAACTTGATATAGGCTGCATGAAGTGCTAGACGTGGATAATCAGAGCCTTCATTATAAAGGGAATCACCTAGAATAGGATGACCAATAGAAGCCATATGAACACGGATCTGATGCTTTCTACCAGTCTCTAGACGACATCTTACAAGTGCATGATCTTCCTTATTTTCTAGACACTGGTAATAAGTCACAGCAGGAATACCCTTAGAATAAACACGCATCTTAGAAGGACTATGTCTATCCTTACCTAAGTTCTGTTCAATCTTATATTCCTTACCTTCTTTGATATGCCCCTCTACATAAGCCAGATATTCTCTCTGTATCTCTTTAATAGACAATGCATGATCTAGATAAGCCTGTATTAAATGACACTTACAGAATACTACTAAACCGCTTGTATCATTATCTAAACGATGAATATAACGAACAGGAATATCATATCCCTGTGTCATATAATAAGCACTCACTCGATTAGATAAGCTGTCTGTCTTATGAGGATCATCTGGATAAACCGCAATCCCAATAGGCTTATTCACAACAAGAATCAGATCATCCTCATATACAATATCTATATCCTGAAAGTCAGGAGCATATGTTTCATCATCATGTTCATAAGCAAGAACATCTAATACATCATTTGTATGAAGTATAGGATTCATATTAAATACATGATTGATTTTATAGTCTTTATTCTGTTTTAATAAATGAATTGTTTTGCGTGATAAATGCAGATCTGCCCACAAATCAGATAAAGGACGATTTTCATATTCTTCATCAATGGTGATAAGAAGATGCTGTCCTTGTTTCTTTATTCTCATGGACGATATACAGTGACTTTGATATCAATAGTGACATCAAGTGCTTCTAATGTATCAAGAACATCACGCTTTTCTTTCTTGATATGATAATAATGTGGTGTCATCTTTAAAAGATTTAATGCATCTTCACGATTCTTAATAGAAATAGTTTTCTTAAAATCATGACTCTCTAATACATTGAATGGAAGACGGATATACTTATCAGACTTAGTCCTTACTTCATCATAAATCAAATGTTTAATTTCGATTAAGTGATCTCTATTAGCAGTTACATGGATAATATAACCATCCTCTTTAATACATCTAGCAAGTTCTTCCTGATTGACTACAGTGAACATTGCGGTAATAACATCCATAGAATGATCAAGTACTGGAATATTCTTAGAATTACCTACAATCCAGTGAATAGACTTATCATACTGTGTAGCCATTCTTACAGCAAGTTTAGAAATATCTAAACCACAATAAGTATTCTCATCACCAAGAATCTGTTTCATACGATATGTATAATAGCCTTCACCACAACCTAGATCTAGGATATTTAAAGGACCTTCCTTCTTCTTGATTTCATTTACTACTTCAAAAAGAATAGGATCATAATAACCCTTATCAAGATAAGCCTTTCTCGCAATCAATGATTCCTTAGAATCACCTGGATTATTAGATGCCTTATCAGGATTTAAAAGTAGATTCATATACCCTTGACGGGCAATATCATAACAATGGTTATTAATGCATTTACATATTTTACCTTCAATTTCTAAAGGTTCATGACATTTAGGACATGCAAGTATACTCATTTTTATTTACCTCGTTTCTATTACTTATTCGCAATGATATAATAGCATACTTTACTTGAAAGTTGTAAAATTAATATGAAAGAGAGGAATAACATGAACATAAAAAAAGCTTTTTCTAACAGTCTTCTTTCACTTCTCTATAAGAAGCCGCTTTCTAAAATCACCATAGGCGATTTACTAGAGGATACTGAACTCTCAAGACAGACATTCTATAATCATTTTCTAGATAAGAATGATCTTATTGCCTATGTTTATGATACAGTGATTGTGAATCAGTTTGATGAAGATATGTCTATTGACTTTAAATCATCACTCACTCAGACATTAAACAGCTTAAAGAAATATGAAACATTCGTTGAACAAGCCTGTTTAATAGATGGACAGAATTCATTAAAGGAGCATATGCTTTACCATTGTATAGCGTTTGATTTAAAATGGCATGAACACTGTATAGGAGAACCATTATCCAAAGAACTTAAATTTGCGACACTCTACCATACCAATGCCTCTCACAGTATGGTCCTTCAATGGATTCTAGATGGTATGAAAGAGCCAATAGATGAACTTGTAGACAACATCAATCATATGCGTTACTTAGGTTTAAAGGATTTATTGAAAGATCATTCTCCATATAGATAATTACCGCTATTTGTCTACTTATGGATAGAAGTACTTTTTTGTCTTTCGCTATTTATTCTTATATATATTATGATAAGTCCAGGAGGAAATTATGAGATATACACAGATTGGTTCATTAAAGGTTTCTAAGGCTTGTTTAGGATGTATGGGATTTGGAGATGCATCTCAAGGTATGCATTCCTGGACATTACCTTATGAAGACTCTAAAAAGATTATTTTCCATGCTTTAGAATCAGGTATCAACTTCTTTGATACAGCGATGGCTTATCAATCAGGCACAAGTGAAGAATACTTAGGACGTGCTATTAAAGAGTATGGACATCGTGAAGATGTTATTATTGCGACTAAGTATACCCCTAAGAGTGATGATTCTATTGATTCAAGAACATATTTAACTGAGTGTTTGAATAATAGTTTAAGAAGATTACAGACTGATTATATTGATCTCTATATTATGCATATGTGGGATTATCAAACACCTATTGAAGAAACATTAGAAATACTCAATGACTTCATTAAAGAAGGTAAAATCAAAGAAATAGGTATTTCCAACTGTTTTGCATATCAATTAGCAATGGCCAATACTATTGCGAAAGAAAGAGGCTTGCAAGGGTTTGTAAGTGTACAGGGACACTATAATCTGATCTTTAGAGAAGAAGAAAGAGAAATGAAGCGTTATTGTGATGAACAAGGTATAGCGATGACACCATATAGTGCACTTGCATCAGGACGTCTAGCAAAGCATCCGGGAGAAACATCACAAAGACTTGAAAAAGATACATATGCGAAAGGTAAATATGATGCATCAAGTGATTTAGATTTAAAAATCATTCAACGTGTAGAAGAACTTGCATTAAAGCATCATGTTTCTATGAGTGAAGTATCATTATCCTGGTTGATGTCTAAAGTAGCATCACCAGTTGTAGGGGCGACTAAACTTAAACATGTTGATACAGCTGTACTTGCGACAGAACTTGAATTAAGTGAAGAAGAAAAACAATATCTAGAAGAACCATATCAGCCACATCCACTCGTAGGTGTCATGGCAACGAATACTAAATAGTCACATTATTTGTGACTATTTTTGTGTTCTATAGTATAATAAATGAGGTGAAGGAGGAGATACTTATGGGACTATTTTCTAGAAAATCAAAGGTGGATTATGACCTTGTATTTAGAGAACAATATAAATCATTAAATCGTGTTCATCAGCAGGCCCGTGATGAATTAGATTACAAAGTAAAAGAATCATTAATGGAGGTTGTAGTAGAAAAATATCGTGAACTACTAGAACTCATTGATAAAGGGGCTAAACAAGACCCTAAACACTTTGAAGCATTAAAAAAGAATGCGGAAGATGAATTACAGACTATTAAGAATATTAATGAAGATGCATAGAGGAGAAAAATATGAAGTTATATAAAAAAGGTGATGACTCCTCTTATACATTGGGTGTCTTTCCTACAATAGAATTATTAGAACATAAACCAAATATTGTGAAAAGAGTTGTTGTACACT
Source organism: Catenibacterium sp. CAG:290 (assembly GCF_000437715.1). NCBI lineage: Bacteria > Bacillati > Bacillota > Erysipelotrichia > Erysipelotrichales > Coprobacillaceae > Catenibacterium > Catenibacterium sp. CAG:290. Next base: position 67,804 of record NZ_FR898870.1, on the reverse strand, counting down.
CTTCAATAGAAGAAAACAGAGGATATCCTAAAATCAAGGAATTATGTGCATTACATCATATTCCTATTGATGTGCATGATGCGACAATTAATAAGCTTTCACCAAAGTCTAATTGTTATGCGATCGGGGTATTTAAAACATTCTATGAACCTTTACAGAAGGGAAATCATATTGTATTAGTGAATCCTATGGATATGGGTAATATGGGTACAATTATGCGTACAATGTTAGGATTTGGTTATCAGGACTTAGCTATTATTCGTCCAGCAGTCGATATCTTTAATCCTCATGTTGTCCGTTCTTCTATGGGTGCATTATTCTCTTTACGTATTCATTATTATGAAAGTATTGATGAGTATCTTAAAGAGTTTGGTGATCATCAATGTTATCCATTTATGTTGAAGGGGGCTAAGAATATCCATCAGGTGAAACCTGTGACACCTCATTCACTGATCTTTGGAAATGAATCATCAGGACTCGATGATATTTATATGACATATGGACAAAGTGTCTTTATTCCTCATACGAATGCGATTGATTCACTTAACTTAGCACAGTCTGTCGGTATTGGTTTATTCCACTTCTCACAGGATGCATTTAATAAACAGGAGGTATTGCGATGAAATATGATTTTGATACAGTCTATGATAGACATCATACAAACTGCGCAAAATATGATTCCGGTCATACAGATGATCCTGATATGATTCCTATGTGGGTTGCAGATATGGATTTCAAAACATTACCAGATATTCCAGAAGCACTCTCTAAACGTGTGTTAGATGGTATTTATGGTTATAGTACAATTCCGGAAGAATACTTGGAAAGTGTTGTAGGATGGATGGAACGTAGACATGATTTCCATGTTGAAAAAGACTGGATTGTCCCTACACCGGGTGTTGTCACTGCCTTTCATCTTGCAGTAGAAGCTTATACAAAAAAAGAGGAGAGTGTATTGGTTCTTACACCAGTTTATTATCCATTCTATCGTGCTATTAAAAACAATGGCAGACGTATAGTAAGAATGCCTCTTGATCTAAAAGATAACCAATATACACTTGATTACAAAGCATTTGAAACTAAGATTATAGAAGAAAATGTCAAGATGATGATCTTCTGTAATCCACATAATCCAGTGGGTAAAGTATGGACTAAAGAAGAACTAAAAACAATTGGAGATATCTGTAAAAAACATAACGTTTTTGTAGTATCGGATGAAATCCATATGGACTTTGTCTATGCGCCTCATAAGCATATCGCATTCTATGAAGTAGATCCTGAATATAAGAACTTTTCAATTGTATTAACTGCAGCATCTAAGACATTCAACTTAGCTGCACTTCAGACTTCTGCAGCTATTATTGCGGATGAAAAGCTAAGAGACCAATTTAAGAAAGTGAAGATGAGTCATTCTATTTCTGATCCTACAATATTAGGATTTATTGCGACAACAGTCGCTTATACTAAAGGTGATGAATGGGTGGATCAGCTTCTAGATTATATTAAAGGTAATATGGATTATCTTGATTACTTCCTTAAAACTGAATGTCCTGGGGTATCTTTAATTGATCCACAAGGCTTATATCTTGCCTGGGTGGATATGAGAACACTTGGTATGAGTAATGAAGAGCAGGAAGACTTCATGTTACATAAAGCACATCTTTGGTTAGATGAAGGTTATGTGTTTGGTGAAGAAGGATCAGGTTTTGAAAGATTTAACTTAGCATGTCCTAGAAGTACTTTAGAAAAAGCTTGTTTACAGTTAAAGAAGGCATTAGATGAAAAATCTGCATAGTTTAAGACTTCAGGGATATATCGATGATCTTCCATTAGATTGTGCTTGTGAATATACGAATCGACAATTAAAGAAGTTTCTTCATACAGATATTGCCTATCAACAGACACTTGCAATACGCTTATTAAATAAGCGTATTGGCTATCAAAAAGACTATCAGAAGCAGTTAAAAGAGATGCTTGATGATAATCCTGCTTATTATACAAAGCAGGAAATAGAAGGCTTTTTAAGACTTCTAAATGAAAAAGAAAATAAAGTAAAATAAAAACGTTTACATCATTTAATTTTTCTAGTAATAGACAAGAAAAAAGAGTATTATGGAAGTATAAAAGAAAAGGAGAGATAATATTATGGGATTAGTTTCCGCAACAGAAATGTTAAAAAAGGCTAAAGCAGGCCATTATGGTGTTGGACAGTTCAACATCAATAACCTTGAATGGACAAAGTCTATTCTTTTAGAAGCACAGGAATTAAATGCACCAGTAATCTTAGGTGTATCTGAAGGTGCTGCAAAATATATGACAGGTTTCACAACTGTAGCTGCTATGGTTAAAGCAATGGTAGAATCTTTAAATATCACTGTACCAGTAGCATTACACTTAGACCACGGTTCATATGAAGGTGCTAAGGCAGCATTAGCAGCTGGATTCACTTCAATCATGTTCGATGGTTCTCATTATTCAATCGAAGAAAACATCGAAAAGACTAAGGAATTAGTTGAATTATGCCATGCTAAAGGTGTATCTATCGAAGCTGAAGTAGGTTCAATCGGTGGAGAAGAAGATGGTGTTATTGGTATGGGTGAAGTAGCAGATCCTAAAGAATGTAAGATGATTGCTGACTTAGGAGTTGACTTCTTAGCTGCTGGTATCGGTAATATCCATGGTGTATACCCTGCAAACTGGGCTGGTTTACAGTTCGAAGCATTAGATGCTATCCAGAAAGAAACTGGTATCTTACCATTAGTTCTTCATGGTGGTTCAGGAATACCTGATGAACAGGTTAAGAAAGCAATTGGCTTAGGTGTATCTAAGATCAACGTTAACACTGAATGTCAGTTATACTTCCAGAAAGCTACTAGAAAGTACATTGAAGAAGGTAAGGATCAGCAGGGTAAAGGTTATGACCCTCGTAAATTACTTGCTCCAGGTGCTCAGGCTATCAGAGACTGCGTAAAAGACAGAATGGAAGTATTTGATTGCATCGGTAAAGCTGCTGAATAATTCATTTAAGAGAGAAGCTGAGGCTTCTCTTTTTTTTATGCAAATAAAAAGATTCCTACCACAAATGTGGTAGGAATACCTATGTTAGTTCCAGTAATCTAATTGATCATAATCAGTATAATGTGTTGAGGATGCAAGTTTCTTATAGTTATCTTTATTCATTCTCGCATATTCTTTTATTTGAGATTGATCACTCTTATTTGATTTAGTCACAAGTACATCTGATTCACTTGATAGTCTATAGAAACGATATGCATCATTCTTTATCACAACAGTATAAGAAGGTGAACCATAACGTGTTTTACTTTCATCATACTTCTGTATACCATTGGGTAAATGATCTATAAAATCAACATCTTTTAATTTATTAGATATAGAAATTGACTTATAGAAAGAATAACCTTTCTTTTTTTCTCCACTTATAGTAACTTCTGATAAATAAGAACTAGAACTAGGTACTACAAATACTGCAATAACTGCAATGACTAAACAAACAACAATACTTACAATAATCTTTTTTGATTTCATAGGATCTCCTTGTATTTGAGTTTATTATTATAATATACAAAAATTAACGGGCTATTAGTAAAGTAACTCTAAATATGTTGCACTTGTGTATGTAATGTTTCTGGTTATATCTCATCCTTTCTTTGATTTGACATATAGCTTATACAACTGTTGATCACTGTTTGCTATTAAAATTCTACCATCAACTATCTGTTACATCAACGTTCAATTTCTATTAATCTTGACTTACCCTATAACCCCCTAGTATACTAGGTATATGTAAAAGGAGGAATTGATTATGATGATATCAACTAAAGGACGTTATGCTTTACGTGTCATGATTGATTTAGCACAGCATGATCGTTCTAAATATATACCATTAAAAGAAATAGCTGCAAGACAGGATATCTCTGAAAAGTATCTAGAAATTATTATTAAATCTTTATCTAAAGAACACTTTGTAGAAGGTTTAAGAGGTAAAGGTGGGGGATACCGTTTAACACATGCTCCAGAAGACTATAGTGTTGCTTCTATTCTTAAGATTACTGAAGGAACATTAGCTCCTGTATCATGTTTAGCAGATGAATGTAATACATGTGAAAGAGCATCTTATTGTAATACATTACCTATGTGGACTGGTTTACATAAAGTGATTACAGACTATTTAGAAGGTGTTTCTTTAAGTGATTTAGTACCTGCTTCATCAAATGGCGATGATTATGTCATATAATCATAAATAAAATCAATTAAATTTAGAAAATACGAAATATTCACAAAAAAACAATATAAATATAGTTGACTAGTAGGTTTATCACTGCTATAATCCTATTAACCTATCAAACAAATAGGGTTAAGGAGGAAACATACATGTCTAATAAAAACTATCATTTCGAAACACTTGCATTACACGTAGGACAGGAAGAAGCTGATCCAGTAACTGACGCTCGTGCAGTACCTATCTATCAGACTTCATCTTACGTTTTTCATAACTCAGATCATGCAGCAGCTAGATTCGCATTACAGGATGCTGGTAATATCTATGGTCGTCTAACAAACCCAACTGAAGATGTATTTGAAAAAAGAATTGCGGCTTTAGAAGGTGGTGTAGCCGCCTTAGCAGTAGGTTCTGGTGCAGCTGCAGTGACATATGCAGTACAAAACTTAGTGGCTGCAGGTGACCATATCGTATCTGCAGAAAACATCTATGGTGGAACATTCAACCTATTTAAACATACATTTACTGATTATGGTATTACTACTACATTCGTAGATGCATTAAATCCACAGGCATTTGAAGATGCTATCCAGGAAAACACAAAACTTGTTTATATTGAAACTTTAGGTAACCCTAATTCAGATGTTGTAGACATCGAAGCAATCGCAAAGATTGCACATAAACATGGTTTACCATTAGTTATTGATAACACATTTGGTACACCTTATTTAATTAGACCAATTGAATATGGTGCTGATGTTGTTATTCATTCAGCAACTAAGTTTATTGGTGGTCATGGTACTACTATTGGTGGTGTCATCGTTGATGCAGGTAAGTTTGACTGGGCGGCACATGCAGATAAATTTCCACAGCTTGTTGAGCCAAATCCATCTTATCATGGTGTAAGCTTTGCGAAAGATGTAGGAGCCGCTGCTTATATTACAAGAATTAGAGCTATTTTATTAAGAGACATGGGTGCTACTCTTTCACCAATTCATGCTTGGATCTTCTTACAGGGTCTAGAAACACTTTCATTACGTGTAGAAAGACAGGTAGAAAATACATTAAAGGTTGTAGAATACTTAAATAACCATCCACAGGTTGAATCTGTCTCACATCCTTCAGTATCTACAGACCCATCTCAGCAGGCATTATATAAGAAGTATTTCCCTAATGGTGGTGGATCAATCTTCACATTCAACATCAAGGGTGATGCAAGAAAAGCAAAAGATTTCATTGATAATTTACAGTTGTTCTCATTACTTGCAAACGTTGCAGATGTGAAATCTTTAGTTATTCATCCAGCTTCTACTACACATGCAGAAATGAATGAAGAAGAATTAAAGCAGGTAGGTATCCAGCAGAATTCTATTCGATTATCTATTGGTACTGAACATATTGATGATATTATTGCAGACTTAGATCAAGCTTTTGCTGCAGTAAAATAACAAATTCGGAGGAAAATTAACATGAGTAAGGTATACACTAGTGCTGACCAGTTAATTGGCCATACACCATTATTAGAATTAACACATTTAGAAAAGAAATATAACTTAGAAGCAAAGATCATCGCAAAGGTTGAATACTTCAATCCCGCAGGAAGTGTTAAGGATAGAATTGCGAAGAATATGCTTGATGAAGCAGAAAAAGCAGGCAAAATCAATAAAGATACTGTATTAATTGAACCTACTTCAGGTAATACAGGTATTGGTTTAGCTTCTGTTGCGGCTGCAAGAGGTTATCGTATTATTATTGTTATGCCAGAAACAATGTCTGTAGAAAGACGTACATTAATGAAAGCATATGGTGCTGAACTTGTCTTGACAGATGGAAGCAAGGGTATGAAGGGTGCTATTGCGAAAGCAAATGAACTTGCGGAAGGAATTGAAAACAGCTATATTCCAGGACAGTTCGTTAACCCAGCTAACCCACAGGCACACTATTTAACAACAGGACCAGAAATCTTTGAAGACTTAGATGGTCAGGTCGATTACTTTGTTGCTGGTGTAGGTACTGGTGGTACAGTGACTGGTGTAGGACAGTACTTAAAAGATAAGAAACCAGACGTAAAAGTCGTTGCAGTAGAACCAGATTCTTCTCCAGTATTATCTACTGGACAGGGTGGTGCACATAAGATCCAGGGTATCGGTGCAGGTTTTGTACCTGATGTCTTAGATACAAAGGTATATGATGAAATCATCCGTGTAACTAATGAAGATGCATTTGCGACTGGTAAAGAAGTAGGTCAGAATGAAGGTATCTTAGTAGGTATTTCTTCAGGTGCTGCTGTTTATGCTGCGATTGAACTTGCAAAAAGACCAGAAAACAAAGGAAAGACTATTGTAGCCTTACTACCAGATACAGGTGACCGTTATCTTTCTACTCCTTTATTCCAGGATTAATATAAAAACCAAGGCATTTTAATGACTTATATCCAGAAGTCTTTAGATGAACTCTATGAAAAAATGCCTGTGCCTATTCCACAAGTTAAGTTAGTACAATGTAAATACAACAATGATTCTAACCTAATCGGTGCACTTGCAAACTATAAGAAAGTATACTAAAAGAGGCTCAAACGAGCCTCTTGTTTTTATTCTGCTGATTCAGCAACTGATTTCTTTAAATCTTCGATAGCAACTCTAATTCTTCTTAAAGTTTCTTCTTTGCCAAGAATATGAGCAATTTCTACAGCACCACCAGGAGTAAATGCTTTATTAGATAATGCAACACGGATAGGCCACATAATACGTCCATTCTTTAATTCATGGCTCTTAGCGATATCCATCATCATATTCATTAATCCTTCGTCATCATTATAATCTTCCCACTTTTCAAGTTCTGGTAAAGATAATTCTAATGCTTCTAAAGAGTTTTCAGGATTAGTCTTCATCTTCTTATGTTTATAGATAGATGCATCAAATGGTAATGTTTCATTTACGAAGTCCATTAATTCTGGGATATCAGCTAATCTTTCAACACGTGGCTGTAATGCTTTAGAGATTTCTAATGTATTTACAGGAATAGTGATGAAGTCATAGTAAGGAGATGCCACTTTGTGGAATTCTTCTAATGACATGTTTCTTAAATAAACACCATTCATCCATTTTAACTTATCAATATCAAAGATAGCTGGAGCTTTAGAAATATGTTCAATGTTGAACTGTTTGATTAAATCATCTAATGAAAGGATTTCTTCATCAGCTGGAGACCATCCAAGTAATGCGATGTAGTTAAGGATAGCATCTTTTAAATAACCCTGTTTTGTTAAATCCTGGTAAGATGCATCACCATTTCTCTTAGATAGCTTAGCATGTTCATCCTTCATTACTGGTGGTAAATGGATGTAAGTAGGTCTATTCCATCCATATGCATCATATAGAAGGTTATATTTAGGTGTAGAAGCTAAATATTCATTACCACGTACAACATGAGTAATACCCATTAAATGGTCATCTACAACGTTCGCAAAGTTATAAGTAGGGAATCCATCACTCTTAATTAAGATAGAATCATTTAAAGTAGTACAATCTACTTCAATATGACCATAGATTTCATCATCAAAAGTAGCCTTACCCTTATCAGGAATAGTCTGTCTAATAACATAAGGAACACCTGCTGCAAGCTTTTCATCAATTTCAGCCTGATCAAGCATACGACAAGGATCATAATCATTGTCAGCATCTTTATCACAGAAACAATAATGAGCACCGCCTAGCTCAATAAGCTTCTTAGCATATTCATGATAAATAGGAAGTCTTTCAGACTGGATATAAGGTCCACAATCTCCAGGCTTATCTGGTCCTTCATCCCAGTTAAGACCAGTTTCAGTTAAAATATCATAAATTAACTGAGTTGCACCTTCCACTTCACGGTTCTGGTCAGTATCTTCAATTCTTAAAATAAAGTCGCCACCTTGATGTTTAGCGATTAAATAACAGTATAAAGCTGTTCTTAAATTACCGATATGCATGTACCCTGTAGGGCTTGGTGCAAATCTTGTACGAATTTTTGTCATTTTTCTCTTTACATCTCCTAAAATATATGTATAATATAAATTGCTGTTGGGGTATAGCCAAGCGGTAAGGCAGCAGACTCTGAATCTGCCATTTCACTGGTTCGAATCCAGTTACCCCAGCCATTTTTTTTATACAAACAAACATTTTTAAAAAGAAAGCTTTGCTTTCTTTTTTTATTCGCATAAAAAAATGGTAGTCCGTAGGGGGTTCGAACCCCTGAATGCTTGGATGAGAACCAAGTGTGTTGACCACTTCACCAACGGACCATGTGGTCATAGTATATCATGTTTTTTTTAAAAGTAAAATATTCTTTTATTAAAAAGGATTATTTACTTTCTGTTTTCTTTGTGATTTTCAGTAAAATACTATATAATGAATTCGTCGAGATAAATACCAATATTTTGACTTTAACTTATTAACTATTAACTTAAAAGTTTTTTAATATATATACATAAATTTTAAATAACCTTAACGAAAGGATTGAATAGAAATGGCAGAAGAAGTAATTGCTATTGAAGGTGGACATAAACTTAATGGAACAGTGACTATTTCAGGTGCGAAGAATGCAACTGTAGCGCTTATTCCTTCTATTGTATTATCAGATGAACCAGTTGAAATTTATAATGTACCAGAAATTTCAGATGTTGATGCGTTAACCGTATTATTAGAAGAATTGAATTGTGTTGTTGAAAGGGATATATCCGTAGGTGAAATCGGTGTAGACCCAAGAAATATGAAAAATATACCACTAGTAAGTAATGCAGTTGATAAATTAAGAGCGTCTTATTATTTTATGGGGGCATTACTAGGTAAATATAAAGAAGTCACTATTAGAATGCCTGGTGGCTGTTATTTGGGACCTCGTCCTATTGATCTTCATTTAAAAGGATTTGAAGCATTAGGTGCTGATATTAATTATGATGAAGAAACAGGAACATATCATTTAAAGGCTGATGAACTTATTGGAACTGAAATCTATCTAGATTTCGCTTCTGTAGGTGCTACTATCAATATTATGTTAGCTGCAGTTAAGGCTAAAGGTCGTACTGTTATTGAAAATGCAGCTAAGGAACCAGAAATCATTGATGTTGCAAACCTTCTTACTAAGATGGGCGCGAGAATTCGTGGTGTGGGTACAGATACTATTACTATTGATGGTGTAGAACATATGCATGGTGCATATCATGAAATTATTCCTGATCGTATTGAAGCAGGTACTTTCTTGATTATTGCAGCAGCTATTGGTGAAAAGATGGTTATCCAGAATATTATTCCACAGCATTTAGATGCGCTTATTTCTAAATTAAAGGAAATGGGCATTAAGATGGAAAAGATTGGCGATAGCATTGTTGTATATGGCAATGATGGAAACCTAAAGCCTGTTGAAGTACAGACACAGGTCTATCCAGGATTTGCGACTGACTTGCAGCAGCCTTTAACAACCCTATTGACTCAGGGTAATGGACAATCTAAAGTGTCTGAAACTATTTATAAAGAAAGATTCAAGCATTGTGCTCAGCTTAATAAAATGGGAGCAGATATTGAATTAGGTGAAGCGTGTGCTTATATAAAAGGCAAGACACCTCTACATGGTGCAAGAGTAATGGCTACAGATTTACGCTGTGGTGCGGCTCTTGTGGTGGCTGGTTTAATGGCAGAAGGTAAAACAGAAATTACAAATGTCTATCATATTGACCGTGGTTATGATAATATAGACCACAAGCTCATCACATTAGGAGCACACATTACTCGTTATATGATTGACGATTAATGTTGATAGGAGGAGAAGCTATGAGTGACAAGTTAAAAGTTGGTATTTTAGGTGCGACTGGTATGGTTGGACAGAGATTTAATACTCTTCTAGATAACCATCCATGGTTTGAAGTGACTACACTTGCAGCAAGTAAGTCTAGTGCGGGAAAGACTTATGAAGAAGCAGTAAAAGGCAGATGGAAAATGGATACACCTATTCCTGAAGCAGTCAAGAACATTGTCGTAAAAGATGTTGCAGATGTAGAAGACATTGCGAAGGAAGTTGATTTTGTATTCTCAGCAGTAAATATGAGTAAAGAAGAAATCAAAGCAATTGAAGAAGCATATGCAAAAACAGAAACACCTGTTGTGTCAAACAACAGTGCACACAGATGGACACCTGATGTTCCTATGGTTATTCCAGAAATCAACCCAGAACATTATGCAGTCATCGAAGATCAGAGAAAGAGACTTGGAACTAAGAAAGGTTTTATCGCAGTAAAGCCTAACTGCTCAATCCAGTCTTATACACCTTGCTTAGCAGCATGGAAGGAATTTGAACCAACAAAGGTTGTAGTAAGTACATACCAGGCTATTTCTGGTGCTGGAAAGACTTTTAAGGAATGGCCAGAAATGGTAGGAAACATCATTCCTTTAATTAGTGGGGAAGAAGAAAAGTCTGAACAGGAACCATTAAAAGTATTTGGTCATATTGAAAATGGTGAAATCGTTAAAGCTGAAGGACCTATTATTAGTGCCCAGTGTATTCGTGTACCAGTATTAAATGGTCATACAGCAACTGTTTCTATTAGTTTCAATAAGAAGCCTACTAAAGAAGAATTAATTGATCGTTTAAATAACTTCAAGGGTCAGCCACAGGAATTTAAGCTTCCACATGCACCTGAACATTTCATCAGATACATGGAAGAAGAAAACCGTCCACAGGTTACATTAGATGTAGACTATGAAGGTGGTATGGGAGTTTCTATTGGTAGACTTAGAGAAGACAACATCTTCGATTATAAGTTTGTAGGTTTATCTCACAACACTCTAAGAGGTGCTGCAGGTGGTGCTGTTGAAAGTGCTGAAATGTTAACAAAATTAGGTTATATTACTAAGAAATAAATTTAAAAAAGCTATTGTATTTCAATAAAAAATGATGTACAATACATTAGCAACTTACTTTGAAGTAGCAAATATTTCAAGGCGGAAGGAGATAAGACAATGAGAGCTGGAATTCATCCAAATTACAAAAAAGTAAAAGTAATCTGCACATCATGTGGTAACGAATTTGAAACTGGTTCAGTTTTAGATGAAATCCGTGTGGATACTTGTTCAAACTGTCATCCATTCTACACTGGTAAACAGAGATTTGCGAGTGCTGATGGTAGAGTTGAAAAATTCAATAAGAAATACGGTCTTAAATAAGACGCAAGAACCTGTTTATACAGGTTCTTTTTTTGTATAAAAAAGATGTCAATACATTGTATTGACATCTACTTATGATATGTTTCATTCTTCATGATCTTAAATGCACGATAAATCTGTTCTACAAGAATCAGACGCATTAATTGATGTGGGAAAGTCATTGGTGAAAAAGATAATTTAAAATCAGCTCTTGTAAGAACATCCTCTCCATGTCCTAAAGATCCACCAATCACAAAATCAATAGTAGAATAACCATCAATCATCTTCTTCTCAATATACTGACTAAAAGTCACTGAATCCATTTCACGTGAAGCTACATCTAATAGAATCATAAAATCACTCTGTTTCACATGATCAAGAATCTTTCTTCCTTCTTTACTCTTTACAAGTGCCTCTTCTGCAAGAGAAGGATTATTAGGAATCTTTTCATCAGGTACTTCAATCAAATCTACATGGGCATAAGCACCAAGTCTTTTTACATACTCCTGTACACCATCTCTTAAATACTTCTCTTTTAACTTACCTACAGTAATAATCTTAATGTTCATATTTTCCTCCAGAAACAACAGATGTTTGACTTGCTGCTTTAATCATCTCTTTATCAAATTTTATGTTTTCTTCATCAAAGATAGAATAATAAGTTTCTAATGCTTTTTCTTTCGTATTGGCATCCTGTGATAAATGGGCTAGTACAATCTCTTTTGTATTCTCACCAATCACATCACACATTAAATGAGCACTATATTCATTATTTAAGTGTCCTGTATCTCCCATAATTCTATTCTTTAAAGAAAAAGGACGACGTGTAGCCATCAACATTTCTATGTCATGATTAGACTCTATAATATAATAATTCAAGTTGTGAATAAGTTCTTTATTCTTCTGTGATACATAACCTGTATCTGTCATATAGAGAAGTGTTTCATCCCCTTTGAATATAAATCCAATAGGATTAGTTGCATCATGTGAAAGACGTAATACATACACATCTATATCACCAAATGTATAACTTGTATAAGGAACAAGTTCATGATCCTCATCTAGATCCTCTATATTCCCTTTTGCGGTATATACCATTTCTTTATCAAATATATGTATATTTTTATTATGATCTGTATGATCATGGGTTAATAATACATAATCTATATCATCTATTGTATATCCAATTTCTTTTAATCGATAGACAAGCTGTTTCTTTGAGATACCACAATCTATTAAAATACCTGTAGTTTTTTCTACAATAAATGTGCTGTTTCCTTTAGAACCACTTGCTAAAACATGGTATTCCATAATCCACCTCTTTCCCATGCATTATAGCACATCTCATTATTTACAATAAAGTTTCTTACATATTCTTTTGAACTTGTGATAAAATAAACTTATAGAAGGAGGATTTGTCTTATGCCTAAAATTATTACAATCGCAAGAGAATATGGTTCTGGAGGACGTATCATAGCACAGAAAGTAGCCGATCTTTTAGGACTTGTTTATTACGATAATCAGATTATTGATTTAGCTGCACAGGAACTTGGATTTGATATTGAAACAATTAGGAAAGCAGCTCAGGAAAAGAGTTCAGGATTCCTTTATGGAATGGCTGGAGGTACTTTCCAAATGCCTTTAAATGATCAGGTTTTTGCGACACAATCTAAAATCATTCGTCATCTTGCAAATAACGATTCATGTATCATAGTAAATGGATGTGCTGATTATATTCTTGAAGATTATGATAAAGTATTAAGAGTCTTTGTCCATGCACCTCTTGAATCACGTATTAAGAGAGTAGAAGAAGAATATAAAGAAGAGCATGAGAATACAAAGAAGTATGTCATCTCAAGAGATAAGAAGAGATCTAACTACTATAATTACTACACAACAAATAAATGGGGTCAGTTAAAGAATTTTGACTTAACTATTAATAGTGATTATGGTTTAGATGAAGCTGCTGAAATTATTGCGGAAATGTATAAGAAATTATAATAATAAGAAGCTGTAATAGATGATCTATTACAGCTTTTACTATTAGAGATTGAATAAATATGTTAAAATAAGACGAAATCAAATAAAGGAGAACAATCATGGAAAAAATCTTATTTGAAATTGAAATGCAGGATGGCAATGTAATGAAGGGTGAATTATATCCTGAAGTAGCACCTATTACTGTAGAAAACTTTGTAAACTTAATTAAAAATAACTTCTTTGATGGCTTAATCTTCCATCGTGTTATCCCAGGATTCATGATCCAGGGTGGTGGATATGATACTGATATGAAAGAACATCCAGCAGCATCTATCAAGGGTGAATTTGCATCTAATGGTGTGACTAATAACCTAAAGCATACAAGAGGTGTTTTATCAATGGCAAGAACAATGGTTAAGGATTCTGCTTCATCTCAGTTCTTTATCATGCATGCTGACGCACCACATCTAGATGGTGACTATGCTGCTTTTGGTTTAATTACTGAAGGATTAGAAGAAGTAGATAAGATTGCGAATGTTAAAAGATCACCTTGGAATGATATGCCTAATGAACCACAGGTTATCAAGACAATGAAATTATTATAAAAAAACTGTTGCGAAATATTGAAATATTGATACAATCATATAATGACAGTAAATTTAGGCTATTCTTTATGAATAGCTTTTTTGTTGTCAGTTATGAATCAATGCCCAAAAGTATATTAATGAAATTGACACATTATCAAGACATTCTTTAGAAATAATACTAAAATGGTAGTATTTTCTTGTGAATTTTTGTATAATGTTTACGTTTAAGAAAGGAGGCGCCGTATGAAGGAAGGTATACGTAAAGAGTATAAAAAACAATATGATGCATCAACAAAGATGATTGACATTGTTGATGTTCCAGAATTCAATTTCATCATGATTGATGGAATCGGTAATCCTGAAGTAGAAGAGTTCCACTTAAAATCAAAAGCTCTTCGAATCATGTCAGCAGAAATTAGAGAGTATTTTAAACAAGAAAAGAATCTTGTTTATCTTATTTCACCGCTAGAAGGATTATGGGATACCTATGATAATTCAAAGTTTGACGTTACTCGTAAGAAGATGATTAAGTTCACTTTAATGATGGCACAACCAAAGCTTCTAGATCCGAATACATTTGAAATTATTAAACAGAAAGCTGCTAACAAGAAGGATAATCCTTACATTGTAGATATATATCTTAAGAGGATGACAGAAGGACATTGCGTACAGATGCTACATAAGGGTGCTTATAATACTGAAATCAATACAACTAAGCAGATTATGGAATTTATTACTATTCAAAATATGCGTTTAGAAGGATTCCATCATGAAGTCTACTTAAATGATTATGAAAAGACACCAAGTGAAAAACTGAAAACAATTGTTCGTTATGCGATTGCAGAAAATGTAGAAGGGGCTTTTTAGCTCCTTCTTTTTTAAGGAGAAAAATATGAAATATGTATCATGGAATGTGAATGGCATTCGTGCCTGTTTAAAGAAAGGTTTTTTAGAAAGCTTTAATTCATTGGATGCTGATATTTTTGCCTTACAGGAAACTAAGGCACAAAAGGATCAGATTGAATTAGATATCCCAGGTTATACACTTTATACTAATGATGCTTTGAAGAAGGGCTATAGTGGAACGGCTGTACTTACTCGAATAGAACCACTATCAGTATCTTATGGAATAGGAATAGAGGAACATGATCAGGAAGGAAGAGTCATTACATTAGAGTTTGAAGACTATTACTTTGTGACATGTTATACACCTAATTCTAAAAAAGAGCTTGCTAGAATCGATTATCGTATGGAATGGGAAGATGCCTTCCTTGCCTATTTAGATGCTCTTAATAAGCCTGTCATCCTTTGTGGTGACCTCAATGTGGCTCATAATGAAATAGATTTAAAGAACCCTTCATCCAATCATCATAATGCAGGTTTCTCTGATCAGGAACGTAATAAGATGACAGAACTTTTATCTCATGGCTATATTGATACATTCAGATATCTTTATCCAGATAAAAAGGATGCTTATACATGGTGGAGTTATATGTTTAAATCAAGAGAAAGAAATGCTGGATGGAGAATTGACTATTTTATTGTCTCTGATTCATTGAAAGAGAGAATAAAAGAGAGTTTAATATATAGTGACATACTTGGCAGTGATCACTGCCCAATCGGATTGGAGATGGAATAAAATGAAACTAATGATCATATCAGACATTCATGGTTCTTATAATGACCTAGAAAAAGTAATGCACTACTTTGATGAAGAGCAGCCAGACCGTTTAATCATCCTAGGTGATATTTTATATCATGGTCCTAGAAATGACTTACCAGAAGGTTATGCACCTAAAAAGTGTATTCCTTTATTAAACAAATATAAAGATAAGATCCTTGCAGTAAGAGGTAACTGTGATGCAGAAGTAGATCAGATGGTCTTAGACTTCCCTATGAGAAGTGATTCTGCATTACTTAATGTAGACGGTCATGATTTTTATATTACTCATGGACATTTATACAATAAAGACAATATGCCTTATTTAAAGAAGGGTGATGTATTCCTTTATGGACATTATCATGTTCCAGTATTTGAAGACCATGGCTTCTATACAGTGAATCCAAACTCTATTTCTTTACCAAAACAAGGTGTAAAGAGTTTCTTAGTTTATGAAAATGAAACATTCACACTTTATAATTTAGAACACAAAGAGATTTGGTGTAAAAAAATCACAAAATAAGAATTATACAGTGCATTCTTTTTAAAAGTATGGTATTTTTAGTAAGGAGGTGGTTTTGTGGCAAAGTATAGAGATATTGCAGATGCAATTAGAGAGAAGATTAAGTCGGGAGAATATACTTCGGGCCAGAAACTTCCTTACGAATACTTGTTATGTGTTAATTACCATTGTAATAAAGAAACAATGAAGAAGGCTTTGGAGATTCTAGTAAAAGAAGGTCTCATTATACGTCGCCGTGGAGCAGGTACATTTGTGAAAGAACTCAATGTATCTGAAAACAATGAAACTGTCCGTATGCGCAGTCTTTCTATGCGTTTTGAAGGACATGATGTAACTTCGGATATTAAAGTATTTGAGGTTATACCAAGTGATAAGAAAATAGCGGAAAAGCTACAGATAGATGAAGGAGACTTTGTTTATCATATTATTAGAAATCGTTCTGTTGATGGAAAGCCTTATTGTGTAGAAATTACATATATTCCACTATATCGTTTAGTTAACTTGAAAGCAGATGTCCTAAAGGATTCATTGTATAAATATGTAATCAATCAGTTACATATGACGGTTCAGAGTTGTCACTTAAAGATCACATCAGCACTGTCTACAATACTCGAACAGTCATTCTTAGGACTAGGTGAAGGTGAACCTTATATCCAGGAAGAACAGACAACATACCTTTCTAATGGCTCTGTATTTGAGTTGACATTCAATCGTCGACACTATGCAGACTTTGAATTCCAAACCGTCATTGTAGAACAATAACTAAGAGAACTATATGTTATGGTTCTCTTTTAATTTTACCATTTATTTACAAGTAGCAAAAACATGCGAAGAATATAACTGTATTAATGAATTTAAATTTTTATTTTATGAAAAAATAATTTAAAGTGTGTAGAATGAAAAATGTCTGAATTTCTCAATATAATTTCTATTTTTTAGATGCAAAAATATGGTCTTGTTAATAAAAACCATATTTTTTCTGATGTAACCGTTGACATTTTTATAAAGAACGATTATACTGTAAACTGTCGAAAAGATTTAGGGAGGAAAATTTCGTGATAATTAAAATTTAGGAAACCCCTAGTTATTTTAAATTACCATTAAACTCCCTCGCTTCATTAGTTATTTAAAATCTTTTTTACTACATTTGCGGGTGCAAATTCATAATCAAGGAATTCCATTTCAAAAACACCTTGACCTTGAGTCATAGAACGAAGATCAACTGCATAGTTCATCACTTCACTCATAGGTGCTTCTGCAATAATTTTAATTAATCCATCTTCAAATACATCAGAACCGATAACTCTCGCACGTAATGTATTTAAATGACTCATAATATCACCTGTAAACTCATCATTAATAATAACCTTCATCTTCATATATGGTTCAAGTAATGCAGGATCTGCCTTAGGCATCGCTTCCTTGAAGCACATAGATGTTGCAGTCTTAAAGGCCATTTCAGAAGAGTCAACAGAATGATAGGCACCATCAATAAGAGTTGCTTCAATACCTAATACTGGATAACCACCTAAGCATCCTGCTTTTACACTTTCAATAAGTCCCTTTTCAACTGCAGGGAAATAAGTACGAGGTACAGCACCACCAAATACTTCTTCCTTAAAAATATAAGGCTTATCATAATTGCGAGAAGGTTTGAAGGTAATTTCTACTTCACCAAACTGTCCATGACCACCAGACTGTTTCTTATATCTTGTTCTTTGAGTCACTTCCTTTTTGATTGTTTCACGATAAGGAATCTTGACATCTTCAAACTTTGCTTCTACCTTAAATCTTGCTTTTAATTTATTAAGCACTGTATCAAGATGAATATCACCAATACCAGATAAGCATTGTTGCTTTGTTTCTTCGTTATATTCATAAACTAAAGTAGGATCCTCTTCAAGTAATCTATTAATCGCATTCGCAATCTTTTCTTCATTACTCTTACCAAGAGGCACAATCGCTTTCTTATAATATGGTTTAGAATATTCTGTATCGGGAATAAGAATAGGAGAACGTGGATCACATAATGTGTCATTTGTATGACATGTTGCAGAACGTGTAAATGCACCAATTTCCCCTGCATGAAGTTTATCTACTTCAATCAAGTTTTTACCCATAGGCTGATAAATCTTCACAATCTTTTCATCTTCTTTTTCTTTTGGATTATAAAGAGTCATACCTGTATATAAAGTGCCACTTGTCACCTTAAAATAAGATGTCTTACCTACAAATGGGTCAGTAATTGTCTTGAAGACAAATAAGCTTGTAGGCGAATCTTCATTACATTCTAAGATCTTTTCATCATCTTTCTTTAAATCCTTTACAATAAGTGCATTCTTTGGATGATTGGCTGAATCAAAGAAAGCACACATAGAATTCAAGATAATACTAATACCAATACGATCAGTACCACAAAGTACAGGAATCAAACTACCATCAGTAACACCCTGTCTTAATGCATTAGAAATCTCTTCTTTTGTGAAAGGTTCTTCTTCTAAATATTTTTCAAGTAATTCATCACTTGTATTCGCCACGGCCTCATCAATCATTGCTTTGATTGGTAATACTTCATCCATCATATCTTCAGGAATAGGGGCCTCATGTGTCTGACCATTTTCAAACATACGTCCTTCCATCTTTGCAACATTGACATAACCAACCATCTTATTATTATCCATGATTGGTACCTGTATTGGGGCAATACCCTTACCATAAGTATCCTTTAACTGTTGAAGCTTTGTAGGATAATCACTATTTGGATTATCTAATCCATTAATATAGATGATCTTACCTTTATCTCTTGCCTTATACATTGCCTGTTTTGTACCTGCTGAAATACCAGCATAACTTGGACAAATAATTAAAGCAGATTCACAAACAGATAAAGCTGCTTCTGTTTCACCTACGAAGTCAAAAGTACCAGGAACATCTATTAAATTAATCTTACAGTTATCCCATTCAATCGGAATGATTGATAAATTAATAGAAGATTGACGTGCAATCTCCTCAGCACTATAGTCACTAATTGTATTACCACTTTGGATATTACCAATCTGACCAATTGTTCCAGCACGGTAAGCCATTGTTTCTACTATACTTGTCTTACCACATCCAGAATGTCCTAAAACAGCTACATTTCCAATTTCGTGCGCATGATAATCTCTCATAAACATCTACCACCTTTCTAATGCACTTCTATGTAATGTAAATCTATAAGAATATTTTATCATACATCATTTTAATAATGGGAAATAATCACTGTTTTAAAAAAGTTTTCCAAAATGAGGAGTGATTGGCTATAATTGAAATGAAAGTACATTGGTAAATAGATTATAAATGTATCATATTTACAAGATAATGATATGCGAAAAAGAGTTCTTTGTAACAATCGTGCTCGTGATAGCGCATCCATGGACTTACATTTCAGATTGTGTAAAATAGTACCTGTACAAGAGTTACGCCAACTCTTGAAAGGGAGGAAATTAAATGGACGCTTTTGCTGATAAGCTAGGACGTGTCGGTGCTTGGTGTGGTCAGAATAAGTACTTGAATGCAATCAAGAATGCATTCCAGAACTTCATGCCAGCTACAATCTCAGGTGCCGTTGGTGTTCTTTGGACAAACGTTTTAGTAAATGATTCAACAGGTTTAGGTGCTTTATGGTCTCCAATTATGGTTCTTAAAGTTCTTAACCCAATTTTTACTGCAATGCAGTATGCTACAATCTCATGTATTACTATTGGTATTACTATGTTACTTGCTTCTGAAATTGCTGAAGCAAATGGTGAAACTGGTGCTTTCCCAGCTGTATTAGGATTTATCTTATGGATGATGGTAACTCCAACTTCATTTGCTGCAAAAGATTTATCTGCTTCTTTCATTGATAAAGCTGGTAAATCTCATGGTTATACTTTAGGTGATTTCATTAATGTGACTGGTGAAGCTGCTAAACATAAAATTACAGCTGATAGCTTTACTTACAGCGGTATTTTATCTAACTACACTGCTGCAACTGGTTTATTCACAGGTTTAATTGTTGCAATCGTTGGTATGGAACTTTACAATATGTTCCGTAAGAATGATGCATTAAAGATCAAGATGCCAGAACAGGTTCCACCTGGAGTTGCTCGCGCATTCGAAGTATTAATCCCAACTTGCTTAACTGCAATCGTTGTTGGTGCTGTTGGGCTAGTATGTCAGTTAGCTACTGGTTCTGAATTAAACGCATTTATCTTTAATGTCGTTCAGAAACCATTACAGAGCTTAATTGGTAACAACATCTTTGCAGTTGCTATTCTTTATGTAATTATCTCATTATTCTGGTGCGTAGGTATTCATGGTAATAACATGGTTAGTGCTGTTAAGGAACCAATCTTCAGACCATTACTATATGCTAACACAGCTGCATTTACTGCAGGTGCTGCTCAGAAGGACATTCCATATGTAATGAACTTAACTATGTTACAGATGTTTGGTGAATTCGGTGGTTCTGGTGTTACTATCGGTTTAGTAATCGCAATTCTTATCTTCTCTAAACGTGAAGATAACAGAACTATCGCTGGTATCTCTGTCGTTCCAGGTTTATTCAACATCAACGAAACTATGACATTTGGTGTTCCTCTAGTATTGAACCCAATTCTAGATATTCCATTTATCTTAGCTCCAGTAGTTACACTTGTTGTAGGTTATCTATTAGTTTCTAGTGGATTCTGTCCTAAGATCGTACTTGAAGTACCTTGGACAATGCCACCAGTATTCTTAGGATTCTTATGTACAGGTGGTAAACTAATGGGTGCTGTATCACAGTTAATCGTTATCGCATTATCTGTTGTAATCTATACACCATTCTTGATTGCTTACGAAAAGTATCAGGCTAAACAGGCTGCTGAATAATTTATTTAAAATTTATAATTATAATATTTCGACAATGAGAAGAGAGCCTTGCCTCTCTTCTTTTTTATTGTAATAAAGGACTAAATATTGTATAATAGAAAAGAAAGTGAGGCCTTTTTTTTATGAAAGAATTCAAGGTAAAACCAAATCTAGCTGTAGGTATCTGGCTAGGTGCTTTAACTCTTGTTTGGATTTATGATATCGTCATGTTTGTATTAAAATCATTGGATCAGCAGTCATTTATTATTGTTTCAGTTTTCTTGGCTGCAATGTATCTTTATTTCTTAGGATGTCGTCCTTATAAATATATTGTCGATGGCAAAACTTTAATCTTAAAAAGAAGATTATTACCTCAAAAAGAAGTAGACTTAATGTCATGTGAAGTCATTTGTGATCCAGTATCAAGAATGGCTGACTTAGTCACTAGACCTCATGCTATTGAACTTTATACAGATTTAAAAAAGAGATATAGTACATTCCCAAAAGATAGATATGAATTTGTAGATGCAATTTGCGAATCTAATAAACGTATCCACTGTACAGTAGCGGATTATACTGACCAGCATCGTAAGATTGAAAAGAAAGAAAGACGCGAAAACAGAAGACGTAGAAAAATCAATAAGAGAAGCTAAAAGAAAAAAGAATGCGATATGCATTCTTTTTTTATATGGCCATCTTATAAGAGTTTGCGCCAAAGCGTCTGATATACTCTTCATGAGAGCCTGTTCTATTTAATTTTATTATAAGTGAACTTACTAGGTTCATGACTGATTGATCATCTGCATAAACACTATCACCCCAGATACCTTCAAAAATCTTGGTTGAAGTATAAGGTTGATAGGGATGAGACATCAACATTTTTAATAGTTTAAATTCATTTTTAGTTAGAGTAACTGAATGATCGTTTAATGAAACGGTCTTGGCAGTATCATCTAATATAATATCTTTAAAACGGTAGATCTTTCTAGGTCTTAAAACACCCATCTTATAGACGTCTTGAATTTTTCTTAATAAAGAAGTTAATGAGAAGGGTACTACAATGTAATCATCCGCACCGGCATCTAATAAATCTTCTAAGTAAGCTTCATTTAACATATCACTTATAACTATAGTAATAGCTTGTGAGTTACGTCTATTTTTTACTAGGAATTTATTAGTATTAATACCGGGGAATACATCTTCTAGAATAATGCAATCATAATTGTTGTTTGTATAAAGAGAATTGAATTCATCCAAAGTCTTTGCTTGATAACAAATAAAATGATCTTGATTGAGATAATTCTTAATGCGATTATTACGTTCACTATTATGATCTATGATCAATGTTTTCTGTTTTCCAAACATATTTTTCACCTCGCTACAATTATAATCTTTTCGGTATTAAATGACAAGTTGGCTAATATTTTTTAAAAAGTGAAAATTATTGAATTAGAGTAGTTAAAAGCCTACATTTTGTGATACTATGTGGGTGCAATAAGGAGTGAATGATAAAAATTATTGCACAGTGATAAAAAAGTATTGACACAAATATTTTTTATTGCTACAATCATACCCATAAAAAGGAGATGTAATCGTATGGAAATGAACAAACTTTTAGATGAATACGGTCGTTATACGTTCAACGACGAAACTATGAAGGAACGCATTCCTAAATCTACTTATAAAGCTTTCCATGAAGCTCTAGATAAGGGAGAACCTCTTTCAAAAGAAGTTGCGACTGTAATCGCAAATGCAATGAAGATCTGGGCTGTTGAAAATGGTGCTACACATTTCACTCACTGGTTTATGCCAATGACTGGTTTAACTGCAGAAAAGCATGATGCTTTCTTAGAACCAGATGGAAATGGTGGAGCAGTTCTTGAATTTAGTGGTAAGACATTAAGAAAAGGTGAACCTGATGCCTCTTCTTTCC
The DNA here is from genome assembly GCF_000437715.1 of Catenibacterium sp. CAG:290. Taxonomy (NCBI): domain Bacteria; kingdom Bacillati; phylum Bacillota; class Erysipelotrichia; order Erysipelotrichales; family Coprobacillaceae; genus Catenibacterium; species Catenibacterium sp. CAG:290. Next base: position 44,831 of record NZ_FR898870.1, on the reverse strand, counting down.
CATCTGGTGGTATCCGTGCTACTTTCGAAGCACGTGGTTATACTGCATGGGATTGTACTTCTCCAGCCTTTGTAAAAGATGGTAGCTTATATATTCCTACATTATTCTGTTCTTATACTGGTGAAGCGCTTGATAAAAAGACTCCATTATTACGTGCTTGTGATGCTTTAAGTGCATCTGCTACTAACTTATTAAATAAGATTGGTTTAGAAGATGTTAGAAAAGTAACTGCATCAGTTGGTGCTGAACAGGAATATTTCCTAGTATTAGATGAATACTGGCAGAAGAGAATTGACTTAAAATTAACTGGTCGTACTCTTTATGGCGCAAGTGCTCCTAAGGGTCAGGAATTAGAAGATCACTACTTTGGTTCTATTAAACGTAAAGTAGGTGCCTTCATGAAGGATCTTGACAACGAATTATGGAAATATGGTATTCCTTCAAAGACTAAGCATAACGAAGTTGCTCCTGCACAGCATGAAGTTGCATGTGTATATACAGTAGCTAACGTAACAGCTGATAATAACGCATTAGTTATGCAGTTATCTCAGGATATTGCGAAGAAACATGGTTTAAGATGTTTATTACATGAAAAACCATTTGAAGGTGTTAACGGTTCTGGTAAGCATAACAACTGGTCATTATTAACTAATACTGGTATTAACTTATTTAGTCCTGGACCTGATCCAATTAACAATAAGCCTTTCTTAGCTACTCTTGCTTGTGCTATCAAGGGTGTTGATGAATATGCTGAATTATTGAGATTATCTGCTGCTTGTGCTGGTAATGACCACAGACTTGGTGCTAACGAAGCTCCACCTGCAATTGTTTCAGCATTCGTTGGTGATGACTTAAATAAAGTTATTAAAGCAATCATTGATGGTGAAGAATTAAATAAGACTACTGGTGAAAGATTCACTACTGGTGTATCAGTTATCCCAGATTTCTCTAAAGACTCAACAGACAGAAACAGAACATCTCCTTTTGCCTTCACAGGTAATAAATTTGAATTCCGTATGGTTGGTTCATCTCAGTCAGTTGCAGCAGTTAACACTATGTTAAATGCTATTATGGCTGAAGAATATGATCAGATGGCTGCTAAATTAGATGCAGGTGAATCATTAGATGATATCATTAGAGAATTCTTCAAGAATCATGAAAGAATCATCTTCAATGGTGATGGATATTCAGAAGAATGGAAAGAAGAAGCTGCAAGACGTGGATTACCTAACCACGCAAACTCTGTAGATGCATGCGCTTGCTTAAAGAAACCTGAAATCCGTGAAATGTTTGTAAAACATGGTGTATTCACTGAAGCTGAAATTGATTCACGTTATGACATCCAGTTAGACAACTATGCTAAGACAATCCGTGTTGAAGCTTTAACAGCATTATCAATGGCTAAGACTGAATTATATCCAGCATATGTAAAGGCATGTGGTACTTTAGCTAATGATGCAAAAGAAGTAGCTAAGGCTGGTGTAGACAATACATTCATGGTTGAAGACTTAAAGGTATTAACTTCTTTACTTTCAACTATGCGTGAACAGATGATTACATTAGAAGATGCTATCAATAAAGCTGAATCAACTGATTCTTCTACATTAGATACTGCAACTGCATGGAAGGATTTAGTTATCCCAGCTATGGATGCATTACGTGCAACTGCTGATAGCTTAGAAACTAAAGTAAGTGCTCAGCAGTATCCAATTCCAAACTATATCGATTTATTATTCGGTATTTAATAGAAACGGTCTGTAATGACCGTTTTTTTTATGGGCAAATAATGGTATAATGTGAGTATGAAATAGAGGTGATATAAATGGAATTTAGAGAATACAAGAACACAGATCTTCATGCAGTTATGGATTTATTTTATGTCACTGTTCATGAAGTCAATAAGAATGATTATAGTGAAGAACAATTAGATGCTATTGCACCTAAGGATGCTAATGAATATCATTGGGAAAAGTCTTTAGAGAAAAATCATACTATCGTGGTTGAGGAAGATGATAAGTTGATTGCATTCGGTAATATTGGCAAAACTGGATATTTGGATCGTTTATATGTTCATCCTGATTATTTAAGAAAAGGGATTGCATCTAAACTTGTAGAAGAGTTAGAAGAATATGCAAAAAAACATGGAAGTCATGTGATTAATGTGACTTCATCTATTACATCTAAAGCATTCTTTGAATCTAAAGGTTATGCAGTCATTGAAGAACAAATCAATGAAAGACGTGGAGAAAGACTTCTAAGATACTTAATGGAAAAGAAAATTTAAGATACTTTTAAAAAAAGTGTAGGATAAGCGAGAAAATGTGAAAATATTTTCTCTTTTTTCTATTCTTGAAAAGAATCATGATTTTTAAAATCTTCCGTTATAATGGTGTCAGAAAAAAAGAAAAGGAGACTCATAAATGTTAGACAACAAATTAAAAGCTTTTCCAAAAGATTTCTTATGGGGTGCATCTACTTCAGCTTATCAGGTAGAAGGTGCTAATTTATCAGATGGTAAAGGACCATCATGTCAGGATGTTAAAGAACTACCAGCAGGAACTGCATCTTTAGATGTATGTGCAGATCACTATCATCGTTATAAAGAAGATATCAAGTTAATGGCTGAAATGGGATTCAAGACATACCGTTTCTCAATCGCTTGGACTAGACTAATTCCTAATGGAACTGGTGAAGTAAACCAGGCAGGTATCGATCATTACAATGATGTGATTAATACATGTTTAGAATATAATATCGAACCATTAGTGACTATGTTCCACTTTGATATGCCTGATGCATTAGACAAGAGAGGTTCTTGGTCTAATCCTGAATCAGTAGACTGGTTCGTTAACTTCGCAAAGGTTATGTTTGAAAACTTCGGTGATAGAGTTAAATACTGGTTAACTATCAACGAACAGAATATGCTTACTTTAGTTGGTCCAATTATTGGTACATTAAGAATTCCTGAAGGTACTACAAATGTATTAAAAGAAGTATATCAGCAAAACCACCATATGTTAGTTGCTCAGGCTAAAGCTATGGTTTTATGTCATGAAATGCTTCCAAATGCTAAGATTGGTCCAGCTCCAAATATTTCTTATGTATATCCAGCAACTTGTAAGCCAGAAGATAATTTAGCAGCTCAGGAATACAATGCAATCAGAAACTGGTTATATTTAGATATGGCTGTTTATGGAAAATACAATAACTTAGTATGGACTTACTTAGAAGAAAATGATGCAACACCTACATTTGCTGAAGGTGATGAAGAAGCTATGAAGAATGCACATCCAGACTTCATTGGTTTCAACTACTATTCAACTGCAACTGTACAGAAAGCAGCAGCTGATGATGAATTAGATCCAGGTGCAGACCAGCAGTCAGCTCGTGGTGAAGCAGGTTACTATAAGGGATATGCAAATCCAAACCTTAAGAAGACTGAATTCGGTTGGGAAATTGACCCTGATGGTTTCTTAGCAACTATGAGAGAAATGTATTCTCGTTATCATTTACCAATGATTGTTACTGAAAATGGTTTAGGTGCATACGATACATTAGAAGATGGTCGTGTTCATGATAACTACAGAATTGCATACTTAAGAGCACATATCGAACAGTTACATAAGGCTGTTACTGAAAACATCGAAATGATGGGTTACTGCCCTTGGTCAGCAATCGACTTAGTATCAACTCATGAAGGTATCAGAAAGAGATATGGTTTTATCTATGTAGATACTACAGATGAAGAAGTAGGAACTCTTGATCGTTATAAGAAAGATTCATTCTACTGGTATAAGAAAGTCATCGCTACTAATGGTGAAGACTTATCAGACGACTTTGATGTTGAATAATAAATGAACATCCGGTCTTTTCCGGATGTTTTTTTTAGTGTATGATAGGTGGGAAAGGAGGGAAATATGAACGCTATTATTTTATCGCTAATAAGCTGGTTTATTTTCCTAATTAATCCTCCTATAGGTTTAGGAAGTCTTGTTGTATTAATAGAAACAGGTCTTTATGGCTTAATGGAATATCGTATTAAAAAGGCTGATGATTCAGAAAAAGATACACTCTATAATGCTTATTTTATACTATCTGTAATGTTAGTTGTTGTGACTTCAGTTATTATGCTTTTCCTTTATCAATTAGATGGAGACAGTACTGTGACTCTTATTAATAAAAGAGGGGAATTGCTGAATACAGTACTCTATATGATTGGTCTAATGGTTAATGTCTTATCTATTAAGACTGTTTATGATGAAAGAAATAAATGGTTACATCGTTATGGTGGAAGAGAACTTTATGATTACTTTGATCCTGAAGGGCTGACATTTACTATGCCACGTTCCTTCTATATATGCATGGGTGCTTCTATTGTGAGTGGTTTACTGTGTCCTTACTTAGGGACTATTGGTTTCTGGACATTACTCTATATTCCAATCATTATGTTCTCACGTATGAATCTCAAGATATATAAGAATATGTATATTAAGTTATCTCATAATAGAGGAACAGAGAATGAATATGAAAGATTAAAGCATGTGGTGCCAGGAGGAATCTATACACATTATTGTTTATGGTTTACTTATATGATTGCCTTTATGGTGATAGGCATTAAGTTCTTATGTTATTCACAGAATATTTTTGTCTTATCTTTCTTACCAACATTAAAAGATCTTTATGCATTTTATCCATTTATTGTATCAATCGTTGGTGATTTTATCTGTGCATTTATACTTATCTATAACTTAAAACAAAGAAATTAGGACTAGGGTTGCCCCTAGTCCTTTTAAGCGTTCATCTCTTCTGAAAGTTCTTCCCATTCCGTCATGAGTTCTTCTAATTTGTTGTTTAAGTCTTCTAGTTCAGCGGTGATTTCATTATACTTCTGATAATCATTCATCACTTCATCACTATGGAGTTCTTCTTCCTTCGCACTGATCTTCTCTTCAAAGTCAGAAATATCATTTTCTATCTTCTTTAATCTATTCTTCTTTTTCTTATCAATGTTATTTTGAACTTTTACCGCTGTTTCTTTCACAACTTCTTCTACTTTACGATGTTCAAGATAATAAGAATAGTTACCACCAAATATTTCATCACCATGAGGATTCATCTCTACAATCTTAGTAGCCAATTTATTAATAAAATAACGGTCATGAGAAATAAAGAGAATAGTACCAGGAAAATCTAATAATGCATCTTCTAGTATTTCCTTAGATTGGATATCTAAATGGTTTGTTGGTTCATCTAGAATTAAGAAGTTTGCCTTGTTAAGTAATAACTTAATTAAGACGATGCGTCCTTTTTCACCACCGGATAAAACATCAATTGTTTTAAATACATCTTCACCTTTGAATAAGAATGCAGCACAGATGTTTCTGATCTCTGTATTATTCATATCAGGATAAGCATCATGTATTTCATCAAAGATTGTTTTTTCAGGAGATAAAGAAGTCTGTTCCTGATCATAATAGCCAATCATCACCTTAGAATCTAAACGAATACGTCCGTGTATTGGTAAATAATCTTTAAGAATCAAATGGAACATAGTTGTCTTACCTACACCATTAGGTCCAAGTAAAGCAACTCTTTCACCTTTCTTAACTTCAAAAGACACAGAATCAAATAGTGGCTTATCAAAAGCCATCGCTACATCATCTACTTTTAAAACATCATAACCACTCTCTACTTCAGGCTCAAACGCGAAACGAATACTAGAAGGAAGACTTTCAGGTCTTTCTACCTTCTCCATACGTTCAAGTGCTTTCTCTTTAGATTCAGCACGTTTCACCTGTTTTTCACGGTTATAAGATTTTAAACGATCAATAGATTCCTGCATACGTTTAATATCTTTCTGGTTATTTAAATAATGTTTTAATTCTACATCACGATCATGTTTCTTGATTTCAGCATATTTAGAATAATTACATTTATAGATCTTACTCTTACCATTTTCTATTTCCATGATAGAAGTAGACACTTGATCAATAAAATAACGGTCATGAGATACTACAATTACAGCTTTATTATACTGTTTTAAATAGTTTTCCAACCATTCAATAGAATTTACATCAAGATGGTTGGTCGGTTCATCTAGTAATAATAAATCGGGAGAACGTAATAATAACTGACCTAACGCAATTCTTGTTTTCTGTCCACCAGATAAAATACCGATAGGTTTATACCACATATCCTCATCAAAACCTAAACCATTGAGAACACCTTTCACCTGTGACTCCATGGCATAACCGCCTTCATCCTGGAATTTAGATAATAAAGAATCATACTGATTCATAATTGTATCTAAATCATTTGTGACAGCCATTTCCTGTTCCAATTCACGAATACGTTTCTCTATTTTCTTTAAATCTTCAAAAGGTTCTTCCAATGTTTCATAAATACTCTTATTAAGATCAAACTTATGTTCCTGATTCAATGTACCAATACGAATATTCTTCGCAATAGTCATTATACCATCATCATAAGCTTCTTCATTTAAAAGAATTCTAAGCAATGTACTCTTACCAGCACCATTAACACCAATAATAGCAAGCTTATCATGCTCTTCTATATGGAATGTTATATTTTTTAGGACTTCTTTTCCAGAATAAGATTTAGATAGTCCTGAACAAGATAATATCATTTTTCATCACCCAATGTATTGTACCAATTTAACGAAATAAATACAAATTATCTTTGTTTTTTATATTGCACAGATAATAGTATATGTGTATAATTGTATACAATAAGAAACAAGGGGGAGAAGATTATATGAATCTAGCGTATAAAATCTTGAATGCACATCTTAAAGAAGGAGAATTAGTTCCAGGAACATCTATTTGTATTGGAATTGACCAGACTTTAACACAGGATTCTACAGGTACAATGGCTTATCTTCAGTTAGAAGCAATGAATGTAGGTCATGTTGCAGTAGAAAAAGCCGTGGCTTATATTGACCATAACATGCTTCAGACTGGTTTTGAAAACATGGATGACCATGAATTTATTAAATCTGTTGCAAGAAAACATGGTATCACATTCTCTAAACCAGGTAATGGTGTTTGTCATCAGTTACAGCTTGAAAATTTCTCACATCCAGGTAAGACGCTTATTGGTTCAGATTCTCATACACCAACATGTGGTGCAATGGGTATGATTGCGATTGGTGCAGGAGGACTTGATGTCGCTGTTGCCATGGCAACAGGTAAGTACTATGTTCAGTGTCCATCAGTATTACAGGTTAAACTAACAGGACGTAAAGCACCTTGGGTATCTGCAAAAGATGTTATCTTAAAAATCTTACAGGAATTATCAGTAAAAGGTGGGGTTAATAAGATTGTTGAATACACAGGTGAAGGTTTAAATGATCTTTCACTTACTGACCGTGCGACTATCTGTAACATGGGTGCAGAACTTGGTGCCACTACTTCAGTATTCCCAACAGATGAAAATACTTTAGCTTACTTAAAACAGCAGGGTAGAGAAGATGAATATGTTGAAATGAAAGCTGATGCTGATGCAACATATGATGAAACTATTGAAATCGATATGTCTACATTAGTTCCTATGGTTGCTCAGCCTCATTCACCAGATAATGTAGTAGATGTAAAAGAATTAGAAGGTATGAAGATCAATCAGGTAGTCATTGGTTCTTGTACAAACTCATCTTTACCAGATATGATGCGTGCTGCAAAGATCTTAAAAGGTCGTAAAGTAGCTGAAGATGTTTCTTTAGTTATCGCACCAGGTTCTTCTTCAATTCTTTCTATGCTTGCACAAAATGGTGCTCTTGCAGATATGATTCATGCAGGTGCTAGAATCCTTGAATGTGGTTGTGGCCCTTGTATCGGTATGGGACAGGCTCCATTATCAAAAGGTGTATCTTTAAGAACAATCAACCGTAACTTTAAAGGACGTTCTGGTACAAATGATGCAAGTGTATATCTTGTATCTCCAGAAGTTGCTGCATTATCTGCAGTCAAAGGTTATTTATCACAGGAATTTGAAGATGATATGGTATTAGAAGAAGTACCAGATACACCATTTGTGAAGAATCCTAACTTCTTTATTAGTGAATATATCCCTGATAATGAAATTTATATGGGTCCTAACATCAAACCAGTTCCTAGAGGAGATAAGTTAACAGATACAGTAAGCGGTAAAGTTGTATTAAAAGTAGGAGACAATATTTCTACAGACCATATTGTACCTTCTGATTCTAAACTACTTCCATTCCGTTCTAATGTCCCTCACTTAGCTAAGTTCTCATTCTCTAAGGTAGATCCTGAATTCTATAATAGAGCTGTTAAAAACAATGGTGGTTTCATTGTAGGTGGAGATAACTATGGACAGGGTTCATCAAGAGAACATGCTGCATTAGTACCTAACTACTTAAAAATTAAAGCTATCTTTGCAATTTCATTTGCGAGAATTCATCGTTCTAATTTAATCAACAATGGTATTCTTCCACTTGTTATTGATGCGAAAGATTATGATTTCTTCAATGATCAGGATGATTACGAATTAAGTGATTTATTAACATCTGTAGAAGAAGGTAAGGACATTGTAGTGACTAATAAAAATACAAATGAAACTATTACAGCACATCTATCATTATCAGCACGTGAAAAAGTCATGATTCAGTATGGTGGATTATTAAATGCAATTAAAGAACTAGGAGGAGATTTCTAATGAAAGCAGTACTTATTCCAGGTGATGGTATTGGACCAGAGATTTCAGCAAGTGTTGAATCTATCACAAAAGCAATGAACCTAGATATTGAATGGGTTAAATATAGAGCAGGTGCCCAATATGCAAAAGAAACAGGTGAAGTATGGGAACCTGGTCTTGTAGATGCAATTGAAGAATATAAATGGGCATTAAAAGGTCCTACAGCAACTCCAATTGGAACAGGCTTTAGAAGTGTGAATGTCGCATTAAGACAGAAGTTCTCTACTTATGCTAATGTACGTCCTTTACGTAACTTCAAGGGTATTGATTCTAAATATGAAAATATTGATTTAGTCATCATTAGAGAAAATACTGAAGATTTATATAAAGGTATTGAATATATGCTCACTGATGATATTGCGAATGGTGTTAAGTTGATCACTAGAGAAGCTTCTACACGTATTTGTCGTTATGCATTTGAATATGCACGCACAAATAACAGAAAAAAAGTGACAGCCATTCATAAAGCCAATATAATGAAATATACAGATGGTCTTTTCCTTGATTGTTATAGAGAAGTGGCAAAAGATTATCCAGAAATAGAAACACAGGAAGTTATTATTGATAATATGTGTATGCAGCTTGTACAGCGTCCAGAAACATTTGATGTCCTTGTTGCACCAAATTTATATGGGGATATTGTTTCTGACTTATGTGCAGGTCTTGTAGGTGGTCTTGGTATTGCACCATCAGGTAATATTGGTGACGACTACCGTATTTATGAAGCTGTTCATGGCAGTGCACCTGATATTGCAGGTAAAGGTATTGCGAACCCAAGTTCTTTAATTCTTGCATTCGCAATGATGCTTGAAGCATTAAATAAACAGAAAGAAGCACAATCTTTAAGAGAAGCTTTAGCAGCAGTTGTAGAAGAAGGTAAGTTTACAACACCTGATATTGGTGGACAGGCAACTACAAAAGAGTTTACAGACGCAATTATCGATAAATTATAAGAGGAGGGACAATGAAATGCCATCTCATAGCATTTTTGAATCAACTTCCCATGGATCATTGGGCTCTAAAATATTTATCTTATTACGTGATCGTATTCTTAATGAAAGTTATCAATGCGGTGATAAACTAAATGAATTAACACTTGCAAAAGAGTTAAAGATTTCTCGTACACCTATTAGAGAAGCATTAAAACAGCTAGAATTAGAAGGTTTAGTAGAAAGTATTCCTAACAAAGGTGTTTATGTGAAAGGTTTTTCACCTCGTGATATTGATGATATGTTTGAAATACGTCTTTCTTTAGAGGGATTAGCTGTTTCATTCGCAATTGATCGTATGGATGAAGTACATCTTGCTAAAATTAAAGAAGTATTTGAATTACTAGAATTCTATACTACAAAGGGCGACTTTGATAAAGTGAATGATTTTAATATTTTATTCCATGAGTCTATTTATCAGGCAACACAGTCTACCTATTTTGAACAGATTCTTAAGGATATTCATTACTATGTCTCTGTGACATCAAGACATTCTATTGCACGTCCAGAACGTTTAGAATCATCACTTGCAGAACATCGTGCTATTCTAGAAGCCATCATTGATGGAGACAAAGATGAAGCAACAGAACGTATTCAAAGACATATTCGTAAAACACAGATGCTTGTAAGAAAATATTATGCAACAAGAAAGTAGGGTCAACCTACTTTTTTTGTTGTAGAATGATATCAGGAGGCTATTTATGTTAACACCTAAACATTTAATTAAAAAAGAAAAGAATGACTATCGCCTGATTGCAATATCTGATATACATGGTCATTTAGACCGCTTTAAAGAATTATTAAGAAAAGTGAATTATGATCCTGTAGAGGATTATTTGGTGATTATTGGTGACTTTGTAGAAAAAGGAGACCAGGTATTAGAAACAATACACTTTATTATGAATCTTTCACGTTTTCCCAAGTGTTATGTTTTGATGGGTAATTGTGAATGGGCGATGAATGCATTGCTCACTATTCCAGAAATTGCAGGAGAAATTCCTAAGTATCTCAAAAGAAATAGTAAGAACGGTATTATTAGAGATATTTATAATCATGAACATTTTAGTGATGGACATGAAACACCTTTAGGTATGCAGAAAATCATGGCTGAAAAGCTAAAACAAGAATTAAAGTTCATGTCCCATTTACCTACTACATTATTATTTAATGATTATTTATTTGTCCATGCAGGTGTAGAACCAAGAGAAAACTATAAGGAATGTGGTCTCTCTTCCTACCTTGAACTCCAACATTTTTATGAATTAGGACATTCATTAAAATATACAGTTGTAGTAGGACATCTTCCTACATCTAATTATTTCCCTCGTTCTATTCATAATGACATTATTATAGATGAAGAAAAGAAGATTATCTGTATTGATGGAGGAACAGGTGTGAAGCCTATTTCACAATTAAATGCGCTTATTATTCATAGTTATAAGGGGAAAGTGACATATCAAACAGAATGTGTACAGCCATTTCCTATAGGTGTATTAAATAAAGATCTGTATGGCAATGGTGAAGTAGATCATAAGATAGCTTTTCCAGATTATGAAGTAAAGATGATGAAGAAAGGAAAAGAGTTTAGTCAATGTTATAGAGTGAGTGATCATGTAATGATCTCTATTAAGAATGAATTCTTATATGAAAGAAATCATCATCTCTATTGTTTAGATGATTATACAGATCATTGGTTTATAGGTGAAAAAGGCACTGAAGTCAAGATTGCAGGTGTCTATGGACATTATGTTTATGTTATCTGCGGTGCACAGGTAGGGTGGGTCAATGAAGAAGACATCGATTATTAAGATAGTATGTGTACTAGCTTTACTTCTAGGTGTTCATCAATGTACTTCGTATAAGGAGCTTGCACCTCATATTTTCTTAGTTAAAGAGAATACATCATTCTTAAATCAAACACTAACAATCGGACAACCTTTAGTTGTAGAAGGACAAAGAGGTTCTCAATATTATGGTTATATATATGTGAATGGTGAGAAGAAAGAAGGCTATATATCAAGTCGTAATGTGATTGCATATGTATTTGATGAATCTTTTGAAAAAGAAATCACATCATTTCCTGATAGTTATAAACAACCGTTACGTTTCTTACATGTACTTTATCCAGAGTGGAACTATGTACCTCTTTCTACTTCTTTAGACTTTAATGATACAGCTTCTATCTTCCAAAGTAAGTCATTGATAGATACAAATGATTCTTCAATGATCGCCTCTCCTGATATTATAGAAGGACAGACATGGTGTCGTGTTTCTTTGAATGCAGTCCGTTATTTCTTAGACCCACGTAATGGTTTGGATGCTTATCATGCGCTGATGTTTGAGAAGCTCACTTATAATTCTTCTGAAACATTACAGGAAGGAAAAAGAATGCTGGCAGGAACTGAAATGTCAGGTATAGAACCCCAGTCTAAAAAAGACTGGGCCGAACTCTACCGTCACAGTGCAGAAGTAAATAACATCTCTATGTCATTACTCATTACCCGTGCGATTCAAGAACAGACAGGTGGAGGACTAGGACTTCGTGGAGGACATGCAAGAAACAATCCTCAAGGACCTCTCTTCTATAATATATATAATATAGGAGCAAACAGTAGTGATCAGGATGGGATAGACTTTGCGGCATCAAGAAACTGGGATACAAGAGAAAAAGCTATTCTCTATGGTTCTAAGTATTTAGCTGATAATTATATCACTAAAGGACAGAATTCTCTTTATCTGCAGAAGTTTGATGTCCACAATAATAATCCTGGTCATCATTATTATATGTCTAACATTAGAGCACCTTATAGTGAAGCAAAGAATATGTTAAGAGGGTACAAGTCTAATAATATGGATCATGTGAAACGTATACTAGAAATACCTATTTTTAGTAATATGCCTGTCTATAATCCTTATCCTATTTCTACTGATATCAATTATTCAGGAACTATTATGAAGAACCCTCATTGTGAATATCAAATAGAGAATACATATAAGAACCTTATAGAAAATGTGGATTATATCTCTATTAATCACAAAACCTATACACATATTGTAGGTTTGAATAATTACTATGGTTCATGTGATATTCCAAAATAATATTTTCATAATCTGTCTGTTTTTAATATATTTGTTTAAAAATTCATATAATATGATTTAGGAGGAATAAACAATGACATTTAGTAAAGATTTTTATTGGGGTGGTGCTGTTGCTGCCAATCAGTGTGAAGGGGCATGGAATGTAGATGGAAGAGGTATGGCCCGTACTGATGTAACTACAGGAGGATCAGTGAATACTCCTAGAATGGTTACATTTATTGATAAGGATGGTCAGAAACAGAAATTACCTAACCATGGTTTTAAATTACCAGAAGGGGCTCATTTTGCAGTCTTTGATGATGAACTATATCCTAACCATGATGGTATTGATTTCTATCATCACTATAAGGAAGATATCGCATTACTAAAAGAAATGGGATTCAAGATGTTCAGACTTTCTATTTCATGGTCTAGAATCTATCCTACAGGAGAAGAAACAGAACCAAATCAGGCTGGTTTGGACTTCTATAGAAATGTATTCACAGAATTAAGAAATGCGGGTATTGAACCACTCGTTTCTATCTGGCACTTTGATACACCACTTGCTTTAGAAGAAAAGTATGGTGACTGGCAGGATAGAAAGTACATTGAATTATATGAAAAGTATGTGACTACAATCTTTAAAGAATATAAAGGCTTAGTTAAATACTGGCTTACATTTAATGAAATTAATAATACAATTAACTTCTTACCAGATAATGCAAGTGATGAAGCTTTCCAGGAAGCATATCAGCATCTTCATTATCAGTTTGTAGCGAGTGCAAGAGCTGTGCAGATTGGTCATGCGATTGATCCTGACTATCAGATTGGCTGCATGATCTGTGGTATTACTTATTATCCACTTACTTCTGATCCAAAAGATATTCTCTTTAATCGTTATAAATGGGAAAAGGGTATCTTCTATTGTGGAGATGTACAGTGTAAAGGTAAATATCCAACATATGCTAAACGCTTATGGAAGGAACATAATGTCGAATTAGATATCACAGAACAGGATTTAGTAGAATTAAAGAATGGTACTGTTGATCTTTATACATTCTCATATTATATGTCTCAGTCTATTACAACTCATAAGAATGAAGATACTGTAGGTGGTAATATGTCATTTGGTGTACGTAACCCTTACTTAACATATTCTGATTGGGGATGGGCATTAGATCCTGAGGGATTAAGATACTATCTTGAAGTCGTTTATGATCGTTATGAATTACCATTAATGGTTGTAGAAAATGGTTTGGGTGCCTTTGATACAGTAGAAGAAGATGGCTCTATTCATGATGATTATAGAATTGACTACTACCGTGCACATATTAAAGAAATGGATAAAGCGATTGAAGAAGGTATTGATTTAATCGGTTATACAACTTGGGGCTGTATTGACCTTGTTTCTGCAGGTACTGGAGAAATGAGAAAACGTTATGGCTTTATTTATGTAGATAAACATGATGATGGTACTGGTACTATGAAGAGAAGTAAGAAAGACTCTTTCTACTGGTATAAGAAAGTCATTGAATCTAACGGTGAAGATCTAGACTAATATAAAAGACCAGCGTAAGCTGGTCTTTATTACATGTCTTTCAAAATCTGTTTTACAAGCTTTACAAGTCTTTCTTCTGCACTATTTGCTGCTTCCATGACTTCTATATGATTTAATTCATTATTTGATAGTCCTGCTGCTTTATTAGTCACTAATGAAATACCTAAAATCTTCATATCAGAATGTCTTGCAACAATGGCTTCAGGCACTGTAGACATACCTACCATATCTGCACCAAGTGTCTTGAATGCACGAATTTCTGCAGGTGTTTCAAACTGTGGTCCTTTAAAGAAACAATAAACGCCTTCTTTTACATCTACATTTACTTTCTTTGCGGATTCTAAGGCAAGACTACGTAATGTTGATGTATAAACATCAGTCATATCCTTGAAACGTGGTCCAAAATCATCTAGGTTAGGTCCTCTTAAAGGTGATGGCATCATAAATGATAAATGATCAGAAATAATTACAATCTGTCCTGGATTTAAATCATCTCTTACACCACCACAGGCATTAGTCACAATTAAGTTCTTAATACCTAAAGCACTAAATACACGAATAGGCATTGTGACTTTCTGCATATCATAGCCTTCATAGAAATGGAAACGTCCTTTCATACAGGCAACAGTCTTACCACCAATTTCACCGATAATAAGTTTACCAGCATGTCCTGGTACAGTAGAAACAGGGAAATAAGGGATATCCTTATAATCAATTTCTACAGGTTCATTAATCACATCAGCAAGTGGTCCTAAACCTGAACCTAATACAATGGCAACATCAATAGGATTTTTATAACGTGACTGAATATAATCACGTGCAGCATAAATTTCATCAATATACATAAATATACCTCCATATCTATTATAACCTATATCATTCGCAAATGGCTCTTAAAAATGATAGAATAATTTTCATAAGGAAGGTGATACCATGCATTTAGAAGATTACCGTTTATTTGATACAAAAGTATTTAGAGATGTTGTACATGACTATATACATGTAGAATATATGCCTATCTGGAAACTGATTAATACAAAAGAATTTCAACGTTTAAGACGTATTAAACAGTTAGGAGGTACATCCATGGTATTTCCTAGTGCAGAACATTCACGTTTTGTCCATTCTTTAGGTGTTTATGAAATAACTCGACAAATGATAGAATTAGATCAAGTCAAAAACCACTTAACAGACTATGAACGTTTAACTGTATTATGTGCCGCTTTATTACATGATTTAGGACATGGGCCTTTCTCTCATTCATTTGAAGGTATATTCCAATATAATCATGAAGAGATGACCACTGCTCTTATTAGAGGACATACAGAGGTACATGAAGTCCTAACACAAATAGATCCTCATTTACCTGAAGATGTGGCACGTATTATAGAAAAGAAAGCTGATAAACCAATGTTGGTGCAGATGATCTCTAGTCAGGTAGATGCTGATCGTATGGATTATCTCTTACGTGATTCTTATAACTGTGGTGTCACTTATGGACAGTTTGATTTATCAAGAATATTACGTACTATGCGTATTGTAGATAATCGTATTGTTTTTAAATCTTCAGGTGTACAGGCAATAGAAGATTATATTTTAGCTCGTTATTATATGTATTGGCAGGTGTACTATCATCCCGTATCTAGAAGTTATGAACAAGTACTAGGGAGTGTTATGAAACGTGTAAAGGACTTATATAAACAAAACTATACCTTTAAATCTTCATTTCCACTTCTTATTCCTTTCTTAGAAGATAACTTTACACCTGAACAATTTGTGAAACTTGATGAAACATCATTACTCTATTATATAAGATGCTTTATGGATGAAGATGATACAATTCTTAAAGATTTATCGACTCGTTTATTAGAAAGAGAATTATTTAAATATCGTACACTTAAGGGTGATGAAGATTATGAAAATACACGAAAGATATGTATAGAAGAAGGACTGGATCCTCGCTATTATGTCACAAGTGATGCGATTATGAATCAGGTACCTTATAAACGTATGGAGGTCAGACATGCGAATGAAGTAGAAATACTTAAACAAGATGGAACAATTAGTTCATTACCAGAAGAATCAGAAATTGTACAAGCTATATTATTAGGTAAAGCCAAACAGGATCAGAAGATCTTCTCTACTAGACAAGTGATTAGACGTTCATCTTTTAGATATCAGTCTTTTAATAACTATAAAGATGCACAAGGTACACATTATATTCTTGAACAGACTTCTAAAGAATGGAATCAGGAAGGTATATTCTTAGAATTCTATCAAGAAGATCATGTTATAGGGTGTGCACATATTATTGATGATTGTGTCAAAGACATTGTATTACTTCCTGATGATCGTAGAGAGTTCTATGAAAAAGAAGTATTAGCTGCAATAGAAGATTTCTTTAAAAAATACAATAAAGATATAATCAAGATTATTCCTCATACACAATCTCTTGATTTTTATTTAGAAAATGGGTATCGTACAGAAGGTAACTATATGATTAAGGAGGTAGGATGATGAAAAAAAGAATTTCTTATGAATGTTTATTAGTCAATGGCCCTGTCAAAGAAAAAGTAAAATACAAAGAGATTGGAGACCATTATGAAGTAAAAGGTGTTCATCATATCTCTTTTGAAGTAGAAGGGAAACCAATGCATATCCAATATGATGATACACATGTACATCTTGTGAATGATCAATCAGTACTACATTTTAATAAGGATATGCGTGTACCTAATAAATATACATTACCCTATGGTGTTGTAGAACTTTATACAAAAGTGATTTCTTTAGAATATAGAGAAGGTACAATGAAATTTATCTATGAACTCTATGACCAGGAACATCTTGTAACTAAAGCTTATATGATGGTTCATTACTCTGATATAGATGAAGAAGGGATGCCTTCATGAAATATATAAAACGTTTTACAGCATTGTTCTTTGAATATCTATATCGTTTTATCCAGTTCTTACTAAGTCCGATTGTGATTTATATTGCGCTCATCTGTATTCAGGCTATTTATCTTGTATACTTTGCAGCAATACTCACAGACTTTAATGGTGTGGTTCGTTTCTTATTTATCTCACTTTCCGCATTTATGATCTTTTATTTGATTAGTAAAGATGAGAATACAAACTATAAGATGACATGGATCTTCTTTATAATGTTATTGCCTAATGCAGGAGGATTACTTTATCTCTTGTTAGGTAACAAAAGACCATCACGCTGGTTAAAAAGAAAGATTCAGCCAGAAGTACAATATTTTAATGAAACAAGACATCAGGATCCGGTTATTAGAAATCAGATTATTAATAAGAAGATTATTTCTTTAGATTATCTCAATAGACAATCATTCCCTATATATAATCATACAGAATGTAAGTACTATTCATTAAGTGATTATAACTATCAGGATATGATTAAAGATCTTTTACATGCAAAACACTTTATCTTTATGGAGTACTTTATTGTTTCTAAAGGACTGATGTTTGATACAATCATCGGAATCTTAAAACAGAAGGTTAAAGAAGGCGTT
This sequence comes from Catenibacterium sp. CAG:290, assembly GCF_000437715.1. Taxonomy (NCBI): domain Bacteria; kingdom Bacillati; phylum Bacillota; class Erysipelotrichia; order Erysipelotrichales; family Coprobacillaceae; genus Catenibacterium; species Catenibacterium sp. CAG:290. The sequence goes on along the minus strand of NZ_FR898870.1, from coordinate 26,935 downwards.
GATGTACGCTTTATCTTTGATGACTTTGGTTCCTTTACAACTGTACCTCTTCACTTTGCAAAGAAATTAGAAGAAGCAGGTATTAAAACAGTGATGTTTAATCGTTTTATTCCTGTCTTCTCTTTAAGTCAGAATCATAGAGACCATCGTAAGATTTGTGTGATTGATGGCTATATTGGTTATTCTGGAGGTTTTAACTTAGCAGATGAATATATTAACTGTAAGATGCGTTTTGGACATTGGAAGGATACAGGAATTCGCTTAGAAGGAGAAGCAGTATGGTCTTTGACATCTATGTTTCTATCAACCTTCTATGCTTATCATAAGGAATATCATGGAGAAGAGATAGAACAGTTTAAACCACATACCTATCATCCTGAACCATTTAAGAATACAGGTTATGTATTACCCTATGGAGATGATCCATTAGATGATGAAGGTGTTGGAGAAGCAGTTTATTTAAATATGATTACACATGCTTCTAGAAGTATTGATATTATGACACCTTATTTTATTATTGATGATGTTATGTTGAAGGCATTGTGCCTTGCTTCTAAGAATGGTGTTAAGATCAGACTCTATGTCCCTCATGTACCGGATAAGAAGATTGTCTTTAGAGTGACACGTTCTTATTATTATGATCTCATTCGTGCTGGTATTGAGGTGTATGAATATTTACCAGGCTTCTTACATGCGAAAGTCATGTTAGTTGATGGTAAAGCAGCTACAGTAGGAACAATCAACTTTGATTATCGTTCTTTATACTTACACTTTGAATGCAATGTCTTATTATATGAAGCAGAATGTTTATCTGCAATCAAGAGAGATTTTAGAGAAATGAATGAAATCTGTGCACCTGTAAAAATAGATGACAGCCGTCATTTTAAAGGACTCGTAGAAGGATTATTGAGATTATTCTCTCCACTTCTATAAAATTCTTGACAGTCCAACATTTTGTGATACATTATTTAGAGTATGAAATAAAAAAGGAGGAATACAAGATGGCTGAAAATAAGCTTGAAAACTCACTAAAAATCGCCATTGGTCAGTCTGTTAATAAGTGCTTTGAAGCAGTAGATATCACCCCTGAAAATATCATGATTGAGATTCCTAAGGATTCTACTCATGGTGATTATTCTACTAACATTGCGATGCAGCTGACAAGAACACTCCATAAGAATCCTCGTGAAATTGCGACAGCCATTGTTGATTCACTTGATCAGGAAGCAGCACATGTAGAAAAAGTAGAAATTGCGGGTCCTGGTTTTATTAACTTCTTTATGAAAAATGATGCGCTTACTTCAGTAATTACTGAAGTACTTTCAGAAAAGGATAATTATGGACAGACTCACTTCGGTGAAGGAAAGAAATATAACGTAGAATTCGTTTCTGCCAACCCAACAGGAGACTTACACTTAGGTCATGCAAAGGGTGCTGCAGTAGGTGATTCTATTTGCCGTATCATGACTAAAGCAGGTTATGATGTAACAAGAGAATATTATATTAATGATGCAGGTAAGCAGATCACTAACCTTGCATTATCTCTATACAGCCGTTATCTTGCATTATTTGATATTGAACGTCCAATTCCTGAAGATGGATATATGGGACAGGATGTCATTGATATTGCAAAGAGTATCAAGGAAAAAGAAGGAGATGCTTTAACTCAGTTAACTGAAGAAGAAGCCATTGCTTATTTCCGTAAGGTGGGTACTGAACATGAATTACAGAAGATTAAAGATATCTTAAAGGAATTCCGTGTATCATTTGATGTATGGTTCTCTGAAACTTCTTTATATGAAGGTAATAAGATTGAACCTGCAATCAATAAGTTAAAAGAAAAAGGCTATACATATGAACAGGATGGAGCCTTATGGTTTAGAACAACTGACTTCGGTGATGATAAGGACCGTGTTCTTATTAAAACTGATGGAAGCTATACATACTTCACACCAGATATCGCATATCACTTAAGTAAGTTGAATAGAGGCTATGATTACTTAGTTGACTTACTTGGTGCTGACCATCATGGTTATATCAACCGTATGAAAGCAGCTGTCCAGGCTTTAGGCTATAATGCAGATCAGTTGAATATCGATATCTTACAGATGGTAAGAATGGTTGAAAACGGTGAAGTTGTTAAGATGAGTAAACGTACTGGTAACGCTGTTACTATTCGTGACTTAATTGATGATATTGGTGTAGATGCAACTCGTTATTTCTTTGTAGCGAAAGCAGCAAACACACCATTTGATTTTGACTTAGGACTTGCAAAATCACAGTCAAATGAAAACCCTGTATACTATGCACAGTATGCACATGCAAGAATGTGTTCAATCATGAGATCAGCAGCAGAAAAGAACATTGAACCTGCAGATCACTTTGAATTGATTAATAACCCAAAAGAAATTGAATTATTAAAACACATTAATGAATTCAAAAACACAATCAATGATGCAGCTCGTACAAGAGCCCCTCATAAGATTGCAAACTACATTCAGAAATTAGCACAGTTATTCCATTCATTCTATGGTGACTGTCATGTAATTGATGAAGAAAACAAAGAATTATCATCTCAACGTTTAGCACTTGTAGAAGCAACACGCATTACACTTGCAAACGCATTAAACTTAATTGGTGTCCATGCACCAGAAAAGATGTAGGAGGCTACTATGGATTACAGACAAGAGTCAATGGTAAATATCGCATTCGAAATTCTTACAAAATCAGCAGGAGCAATGAGTTTCTATGATATCTGGAAAGAAGTTGCTGAAAAGAAAGAATTCGATGAAGAACAGAAAGACGATAACGAATCATTATTCTATACAAATATGATCTTAGATGGTCGTATGATCACTGTTGGTGAAAACAAATGGGATCTTAGAACAAGACATAGATTCGAAGAAGTGCATATCGATATGAATGATATCTACAATGAAGATGAATCAGAAGAAAGCGCTGAAGAAGAAGACGAAGGCTTAGTTGAAGATAGCTATGGGGAAGAAGAATAAGGAGAAATCCTTATTCTTTTTTTCTATAAATTAAGATAGTTTTTACATGCTTATGCTTCATTTTTGTGTTTTGCTCTAAACATTAAAAAAAGTTTTGATGAAAGGGTTTACCTTTACATAAATCCTTGTGAAATAGTTGATTTTAGTTAAGTGCTGGATTATAATACAGATAGAAATTATTTAAGGAGGAATGTCATATTATGGCAGTAAAAGTTGCAATTAATGGATTTGGCCGTATTGGTCGTTTAGCATTCAGACAGATGTTTGATGCAGAAGGTTATGAAGTAGTAGCTATCAACGATTTAACTTCACCTAAAATGTTAGCTTACTTATTAAAGTATGATTCTTCACAGGGTAAATATGCTCATGCTGATACAGTAGAAGCAGGAGAAGATTACATCACAGTTAACGGTAAGAAGATCACTATCTATAAAGAACCAGATGCTTCTAAATTACCTTGGGGTGAATTAGACGTAGACGTAGTTCTTGAATGTACTGGTTTCTACACTTCAAAAGCAAAAGCTGAAGCTCATGTAGCTGCAGGTGCTAAGAAGGTTGTTATTTCAGCTCCAGCTGGAAGCGATCTTAAGACTATCGTATTCAACGTAAACAACGAAACATTAACAACAGAAGATAAGGTTATCTCTGCAGCTTCTTGTACTACAAACTGCTTAGCTCCAATGGCTAATGCATTAAACAAGTTAGCAGAAATCCAGGGTGGTATCATGTTAACAGTTCATGGTTACACTGGTGACCAGATGCTTCTTGATGGACCACAGAGAAAAGGTAACTTAAGAAGATCTAGAGCTGCTGCAGTTAACATCGTACCAACATCTACAGGTGCTGCAAAAGCTATCGGTTTAGTTATCCCAGAATTAAATGGTAAATTAATCGGTTCTGCAGTTCGTGTACCAGTTCCAACTGGATCAACTACAGTTTTAACAGCTGTTGTTAAGGGTACTGTTACTGTTGATGAAGTTAACGCTGCTATGAAGGCTGCTGCAACTGATTCATTCGGTTACAATGAAGACGAAATCGTATCTTCTGACATCGTTGGAATGACTTACGGTTCATTATTTGACGCAACTCAGACTATGGTTAACGCTTTACCTGATGGAAATAGTGAAGTTCAGGTTGTATCTTGGTACGACAATGAAAACTCATTCACTTCTAACATGGTTAAGACAATCAAGTATTTCTCAGAATTAGCTTAATCAGATCTGAATTAAATAATGGAAGATCCCTATTATAGGGATCTTTTCTTTTTGGTCAAGTTTCTACTCAAAACAGTCATGTTATGATAAAATAATGAAACGAGGTGACTTGAACATGGAATTAAATAAAAGAAAGAAAAACTTATTAATCAAATATATAGTCATAGGTGTATTATGTTTAGCTCTTGGATTTGGAAGCGGTTATTTAGTATTTCATAATAGTGACGCGAGTGCTGAAGATAAGACAAATATGACAGTAGTGGATGAAGTCGTAGAACTTCTTAATAATAATTGGCTGGATACAACTGACTCTAAAACATCTATTCAAGATCGTATGATTGCAGGATTGGTAGATGGTTTAGGTGATTCACATTCTTCATATATGTCTACACAAGAGAATAAAGAATTTAATAGTGATATTAATGGTAATTACAGTGGTATTGGTGTTTATTTCTCACCTGTACATAGCGGTGCTTTATTAACTGGTATTATTGAAGGAAGTAGTGCAGAAAAAGCGGGTCTTAAAGCAGGAGATATCATTACTGATGCTGATAACAAATCACTTTCTGGTATGACTAGTACTGAAATGCAGGAATATATTAAAGGAAATGAAGGGACTGAAGTCTCTTTAAAGATTAAAAGACTACAACAGACTTTAAGTGTAAAAGCAGTACGTAATAATTTCAGTTCTGATGTGACTTATTATGTAGGTACTACAACTAATAAAATATATGGTTATGTAAATATTTCTACTTTTGGTGATACAACTGCTCAACATGTAGAAAAAGCTTTAAAAGAGTTTAAGAAACAGAATGTCTCAGATATTATTCTAGATTTAAGAGGTAATGGTGGAGGTTATATTACTGCTGCAAGAGATCTTCTTTCTTTATTTAATGAGAAGGGAGAGACACTCTTTACTGTTAAGAATAAGAAGGGTCAGACTGAAACATATAAGGATAATAGTAAGACACATTATGCATTTTCTAATGGTTATATTTTAATGAATAGTGGAACAGCCAGTGCATCTGAATTATGTGCAGGTACATTTAAAGAAATACAGGGATATAAACTTATTGGGCAGCAGTCTTATGGGAAAGGGACTATCCAGGCACAGACAAACTTATCTGATGGTTCTGTATTGAAATACACTTATGCAAAGTGGTATACACCTAAGGGTGTGAATATTAATAAGAAGGGATGGACTCCAGATGTCGCTGTAGAGGATCAATCTCTCTTATCAGCTTATTTCACTTATTATAGTGATAAGTTTTATGTGGATAATGTGAATAATTCTATTATTGTGATGGAAAAATTATTAGATGTGTTAGGTTATAATCCAGGTCGTACAGATGGTTATTTCTCACAAGGAGTGAGTGATGCATTAAAACGTTTTGAACAGGATCATGGATTAACTGTAGATGGTGTATTAGAATATAGTGATCAGGAATGCATGGTTAGTGTACTTGCAGAAAGATTAAGTCATAAGGAATATGATAATAGTTTACAGAAGGTACTTACTTTAATATAGAAAGAGGGGATTTTATGTCTTACAAGCTTGTATCAAAATTTAAACCAATGGGTGACCAGCCCGAGGCTATTAAAGAATTAGTAGAAGGTATTCATCAAGGTAAAAAGACACAGGTATTATTAGGTGGTACAGGAACTGGTAAGACATTTACCTTTGCGAATGTCATTGCACAGGTGAATAAACCCACTCTTGTACTATCACATAATAAAACTCTTGCAGGACAGCTTTATAGTGAATTAAAGGAATTCTTTCCAGAAAACCGTGTAGAATACTTTATTTCAAACTTCGATTTCTACCAGCCAGAAGCCTATATACCTAAGAGTGATACATATATTGATAAAGAATCACAGACAAATGAAGAAATAGAGATGTTAAGAGCTGCTGCTATGAATTCTTTATTAGAAAGAAAAGACACAATTGTCGTGGCCTCTGTGGCAGCTATTTATGGGTTAGGTAATCCACAAAGTTATCAAGAAATGATCTTCTCTTTACGTGTAGGACAAGAAATAGATCGACGTGAATTACTTACATTCTTGGTAGATAGACAATATACTAGAAATGATATGGACCAGGTCAAAGGTACTTTTAGAGTACGTGGTGATGTGATTGAAATAGTACCAGGTCATACTGAATCTTATATTATACGTATTGAATTATTTGGTGATGAAGTAGATCGTATTACAGAAGTAGATCCTCTGACTGGTCATGTTCAAGCATCTTATAATACTTATACAATTTATCCAGCCGAAGAATATATTACAAGTCGTGAAAAGATGCTTCATGCCTGTGATACGATAGAAGAAGAATTAAAAGAACGTCTACAATATTATCAAGATGCCGCTAAACCTCTTGAATATGAAAGAATAGATAACCGTACAAGACATGATATTGAAATGTTGAGAGAAGTAGGTATCTGTCCAGGTATTGAAAACTATTCACGTCATATTGATGGTAGAAAACCAGGAGAAAGACCTTATTGTTTAATAGATTATTTCCCTGATGATTTCTTACTTATTGTTGATGAATCTCATGTTATGCTTCCACAGATCAGAGGTATGTTTAATGGAGATAGAAGCCGTAAAGAAACATTGGTCGAATATGGTTTCCGTTTACCAAGTGCTCTAGATAACAGACCACTTCGTTTTGAAGAGTTTGAAAAGCTTATTCCCCAGGCAATATTTGTATCTGCCACACCGGGTGATTATGAATTAGAAGGTGTACATGGTGAATATGTAGAACAGATTATTCGTCCAACAGGATTATTAGATCCTATTATTGAAGTACGTCCTATTGAAGATCAGATTGATGATATCATTAGTGAAATACAATTACGTATAGAAAGAAATGAACGTGTACTTATTACGACTCTCACTAAGAGAATGGCTGAAGATTTAACTGATTACCTTAAGGAATTTGGTTTAAAGGTCGCTTATCTTCATTCAGAAACAAAGACATTAGAACGTACAGAAATATTAAGAGATTTACGTTTAGGTAAATATGATGTTTTGATTGGTATCAACTTATTAAGAGAAGGTTTAGACCTTCCAGAAGTCTCTCTTGTATGTATTTTAGATGCAGATAAGGAAGGGTTCTTAAGAAGTGAACGTTCATTGATTCAGACAATTGGGCGTGCTGCAAGAAATGCGGATGGTCATGTAATCATGTATGCAGATCGTATTACTGATTCAATGCAGCGTGCCATTGATGAAACAAGTCGTCGTAGAGAAATACAGGAAGCTTATAATAAAGCCCATGGTATTACACCTACAACTATCAAGAAAGAAATTAGAGAAGCAATCCATGGTCAGGAAGTCATTGATGAAGCACAGAAGCTTGTCAAGAAAGGCCGTAAGGCACCTAAGAAGGATAAGAAGGTTCTTCTTGAGGAATTAGAAAGACAGATGAAGGAAGCAGCTAAGGTGCTTGACTTTGAACGTGCTATGGAATTACGCGATATGATAGAGGAGATTAAAGATGGAAAGTAAGTTTAATCTCACACCTCTCGCATTAGATGTCTTTGAGGCAATTAAACAGGCAGGAGGACATGTCTATTTAGTAGGAGGGTGTGTACGAGATTTTCTATTAAAAAGAAGATCTAAAGATATTGATGTAGAAGTACATCACCTCTCTTTTGAGGCTTTAAAGGAAGTATTATCTCCCTTTGGGACAGTACAGGTGATGGGTGCATCCTTTGCGGTTGTACATCTTTCTACATTAGAAGGTTATGAATTTGCCTTACCTAGAATAGAAGAGAAGACAGGACTGAAGCATCAGGATTTTAATATTATTGTGGACCCAGATCTTCCTTTAGAAAAAGCCTGTGCTAGAAGAGATTTCACTATTAATAGTATGTTATATGATGTAGAAACAGAGACAGTGATTGATTTCTATTCAGGACAGGAAGATTTAAAGAATGGTATTTTACGTGCTACAAATAAAGATCATTTCTCAGAAGATCCACTACGTGTATTAAGAGGTGCGTCTTTTATGTCACGCTATGGCTTTAAGATGGATGAAGACACAAAGAATCTTTGTCAATCTATTGTAGAAGAAGGTGGATTAGAGACTTTAAGTATCGAACGTATTTATACAGAATATTGTAAGATATTGATGGGATTATATCCTTCACAGGGATTTAATTTCTTAAGAGATATTCATGGTTTACCATTCTATTTAGAAGATTTAGTCACAACACATCAAAGAACTGACTATCATCCAGAAGGTAGTGTATGGAATCATACAATGTTGGTGACTGACTTAGCAGCTTTATGTAAGCATCATACAAGTGAACCGTTATGGTTTATGTGGAGTGCTTTATTACATGATATAGGTAAACCACTAGTAACAACACCAGAAGGACATGCTTATGGTCATGCAGAAGAAGGTGCAGCGCTCTTTAATGAGAAGGTAGATCTTATTCTTTCTCATAAACAGAAGAAATATATTTATACTATGATTCAATATCATATGGTGTTACCTACATTTTCTCGTAATCATGCAAGAAAGATCAAATTCTTACGCTTCTTAAAAGCGATTGATAAGAAGGCTCCTTTAAAAGATCTTCTTTATCTTGCAAGATGTGATAAGTTAGGTAGAGGTATGGTCACAAGTGCTTCTATTAATGAGTTAAATGAATATATAGAGGAAATGATCTCTATTTGTGGGGATCATGCACCTGCAGCTATTGTGACAGGTAAAGATTTAATTAATGAAGGTTTTGAGAATCATCAGGATTATTCTAAAATCCTTTCTCTTGCCTATGATTACCAATTACAAGGTTTAAATAAAGAAGTGATTATAAGGAGGTTGAAGAATGAAACAGGATGTCATTGCGGTTAGAGGTGCACGTGTTAATAACCTCAAGAATGTGAATATAGATATTCCTAAGAATCAATTAGTCATTATGACTGGTTTATCAGGAAGTGGTAAAACATCTCTTGCGTTTGATACAATCTATGCAGAAGGTCAGAGACGTTATGTAGAATCATTAAACTCATATGCAAGACAGTTCTTAGGCGGAATGGAAAAACCTGATGTAGATTCAATAGAAGGTTTATCACCTGCTATTGCGATTGATCAGAAAACAACATCTAATAATCCCCGTTCTACTGTTGGTACAGTGACTGAGATTTATGATTATCTACGTTTATTATATGCACGTGTAGGACATGCTTATTGTCCTCATCATGGTATTAAGATAGAAGCCCAGACATTAAAACAGATGGGTGATATTGTGGATACATATGATGATGGAGATAAACTTCAGATACTTGCACGTATGGCAATGAACCAAAAGGGAACACATAAAGATCTCTTTGATAAATTAAGAAAAGAAGGGTATGTCAGAGTTAAGGTAGACGGAAACATGTATACTCTTGATGAAGACATTACTCTAGAAAAAAATAAAAAACATACTATCGATGTTATTGTCGATCGTATTAAGAAAAAAGAAGGCTATCGTACACGTCTTATAGAATCTTTAGAAACAGCTTTAAAACTTACAGATGGTGAAGCTATTGTAGAGAATTTAACTCAGGGTACAGAAAAGCTTTTCTCTTCTAATTATGCTTGTCCTATTTGTGGTTTCTCTGTTCCTAAGCTAGAACCACGTTTGTTCTCTTTTAATAACCCATTAGGTGCTTGTCCTGATTGTAAAGGTTTAGGTATTAAGGAAGAAGTTGATTTGGATTTATTAGTACCAGATTGGAACTTAAGTATTAATGAAGGTGGTATTCGTTATTTTAAGACAGCAGTTGGTACTGATCGTATTGAATGGCAGAGATTCTTAAAACTATGTGAATATTATCATATTGACTTAGATAAACCTTTAAAGGACTTTGATGAAGAAGAAAGAGATATTATTTTTACTGGTTCACATGATCCTATTACTTATACAATTGTTTCTTCTTCTGGTAATGTTTCTCGTACAACAAACTATATTGAAGGTGTTGTTACACTTATACAAAGACGCTATGAAGAAACATCTTCTAAATGGTCTAAAGAATGGTATGCCTCATTTATGGCTGAACATACCTGTCCTACATGCCACGGTGCAAGACTGAATGAAATGGTCTTAAGTGTACAGGTGGGTGGTTTGAATATCATTGAATTTACGAACCTTTCTATTGAGAAAGCTTTGGAGTTTGTAGAAAACTTAAAGTTATCAGAAATGGAAGAAAAGATTGCCCATTTGATCTTAAAAGAAATTCATGATCGTTTGACATTCTTAAATGAAGTAGGACTTGGATATTTAACACTTTCTAGACGTGCTGGAGGATTATCTGGTGGTGAAGCACAGCGTATTCGTCTAGCTACTCAGATTGGTTCACGTTTAACAGGTGTTTTATATGTATTAGATGAACCGTCTATTGGTCTTCATCAAAGAGACAATGAGAAACTTATTCATACATTACAGGAAATGCGTGATTTAGGAAATAGTGTTCTTGTTGTAGAACATGATGAAGATACAATGCGTGAATCTGATTATATTATTGATATTGGACCTGGTGCTGGTATTCATGGTGGACAGGTAGTTGCCTATGGTACACCTGAAGAAGTCGCTGCCAATGAAAATTCTATTACTGGTGATTATTTATCTGGTAGAAAGAAGATTGAGGTTCCTAAAACAAGACATAAAGGCAATGGTCTTTATTTAGAAGTACGTGGGGCTAAGGAACATAACTTAAAGAATATTAATGTGAAGTTCCCGTTAGGTAAGTTTATTGCGGTTACAGGTGTGTCTGGTTCAGGTAAATCTACTTTAGTGAATGATATTTTATGTAAAGCATTACGTGCAAAGATTTATCGTTCAAGAGAACTACCAGGTAAACATAAAGAAATACGTGGTATAGAGAATATTGATAAGGTAATTGAAGTATCACAGGAACCAATTGGTCGAACACCACGTTCTAATCCAGTTACCTATACAGGTGTCTTTGATGATATTCGTGATTTATTTGCGAAGACTCCAGAAGCTAAAATACGTGGATATGATAAGGGACGTTTCTCATTTAATGTGAAGGGTGGACGTTGTGAAGCATGTCAGGGAGATGGTGTTAAACGTATCTCTATGAACTTCTTACCAGATGTTTATGTACCTTGTGAAGAATGTCATGGACATCGTTATAATGAGGAAACATTACAGGTCACTTATAAGGATAAGAATATTTATGATGTATTAGAAATGACTGTAGAAGAATCACTTTCTTTCTTTGAAAATCTTCCTCGTATTCATACTAAACTACAAGCATTATATGATGTAGGACTTGGCTATATTAAGCTAGGACAAAGTGCAACGACACTTTCTGGTGGTGAAGCCCAAAGAGTAAAACTTGCATCAGAATTACAGAAGCGTTCAACAGGAAAAACATTATATATTCTTGATGAACCTACTACAGGATTACACAGTGATGATGTAAATAGATTAATTGCTGTATTACAGAAGATTGTGGATAATGGTGATACAGTATTAGTCATTGAACACAATCTAGATGTCATTAAGGTCGCAGATCACATCATTGATTTAGGATTGGAAGGCGGCGACAATGGTGGTACAATAGTCGTAGAAGGCACCCCTGAAAAGGTTGCAAAGTGTGAAAAGAGCCATACAGGACGCTTTCTTAAGAACCTATTGTAAGGAGGTATTTTATGCGAAAGTCCGTAAAACTAAAAGACTTGATGAATAATCCGGCCTATAAACGTGTATCTGGAGATGAAGAATCTTTAGAAAGAGAAGTATTTGTCGCAGAAATAAATCGTCCTGGTTTTGAACTTGCCGGCTTCTTTAAACATAGTGATTTTAGAAGAATTATTCTATTAGGTGATAAAGAAAATATATTTATTAAGGAAATGACTAAGGAAAGTCAGTTGGCTTGTTTTTCTAAGTTAGTGAATGATGAAACACCTTGTATCATTATCGCAAAGGGTTATGAAACACCAGAAATACTTAGAAATATTGCCTGTAAGAGAAACTTCCCAATCTTTGAAACAGAGATGGCAACAGGAAGAGTTTCTATTAACTTAATGGGTAAATTAGATGAATTATTAGCACCTGAAACACAGATTCATGGTGTATTCTTAAATATTTATGGTAAAGGTGTTATTATCAAAGGTGATAGTGGTATTGGTAAATCCGAAATCGCACTTGAACTTATTAAGAGAGGACATCAGTTGATTGCGGATGATGCAGTAGAACTCTATCATATTGGGCAGTCTATTATTGGGAAAGCACCAACAGTTTTAAAGAATCTATTAGAAATCCGTGGTATTGGTGTTATTGATGCTTCTAAGATGTTTGGGGCTGCGAGTGTTCTTCCAAAAGAAAAGGTAGACCTTATTATTCAGTTAGAAAGATGGTTACCATCTCGTGAATATAGACGTATTGGAGTAGAAGAAGATGATGTTACAGAAGATATTCTTTCAGTTCCTATTCCTAAGATCGTTGTACCAGTAACTGGTGGACGTTCTATGTCAGTTATTATTGAAGCAGCTGTCATGAATATGCAGCTTAAGGATTCTGGATTTGATTCAAGCAAAGAATTTGTGAATAGAATCCTTGAAAACATTAAAAATAAGCAGGTGTAAGTTATGCAATTCTTTCCAGAATATAATATATTTCTTAAAATCGGTGGTCTGCAAATTCATATGTATGCAGTATGTATCATTATTGGTGCATTTATTGCCTATCTGTTAGGTCAGTATAATTTTAAGAAATTAGGCTATAGTTCTGAAATTTTATCAGATTACTTCTTTGGAGTACTCATGACAGGGATCATTGGTGCTCGTATCTGGTATGTCATCTTCATGTGGAAAGAACTCTATATGTCTCATCCTGAAGAAATTATTGCGATATGGCATGGTGGACTTGCGATACAAGGTGGAATCATAGCTGCACTCATCTATAGCTATTACTTCTTTAAAAAGAAGGATATTCCGTTCTTTGTAGCAGGTGATGCAATTATGCCAGGTGTACTCATTGCGCAGGCATGTGGTCGTTGGGGAAACTTCTTTAACCATGAAGCATTTGGTTCAGCTGTTTCTTTAAATTTCTTAAAACTATTACATCTTCCTCAATTTATCATCAATAATATGTATATTGAGGGGGCTTATCATCATCCTACATTCCTTTATGAATCAGTAGGGAACTTGATTGTTTTTCTTGTGATTGTTCTTGTAGTTAAGAAGAAAGCACAATGTACAGGTGAACAGTTTTTCTCTTACTTTGTCGGTTATGGTATTGTGAGAGTATTTGTGGAAGGATTACGTACAGACTCACTTATGTTAGGTCCTATCCGTATGGCCCAACTCACATCTATAGTGTTTATTATTGTGGGTGTGGCTGGCATATATTACTTAAGAAACTATCAAAAGCGAAAGTCCTAAAGTGAAAAGTTAATAAGATAATTGTAATCAATAACGTCGGAATGGGATTTTGATATCCAGTTCTGGCGTTTTTTTTGATTTAATAGGGGGGTGTGAGTGTAGCATCTTTCATGCCTATATCAGTGTATTACACAAAAATGTGCATTTGCACAAAAAATAGGAATAGACATCACATACGATTATATGCAGGTAGAAAAAATTAACTGATGAAGATGTAAAAGTAAATTCAACTGAAAAGATGTGTAAAACTAACCAGCAAAAGCGAAAGAATTAATCTTTCGCTTTTTCTTCACATTAAGTTAATGTATCATATATATGATAGTAAAGAGGTGTAAAAGATGGATAAAAGAATTGAAAATCATATCATCCAGCAATATTATGATAACTAGAATCTCTACCGTTCATTAAAACATGATATTACAGATATTATTGATAATATCATTACAAAGAATAATATAAAGATTTCTAATTTTGCGATACGTATTAAAACAGAAGATGCATTAAGACGTAAGATCTGTTTAAAGCATAAGTACAAGGATGTTAATGATATTACAGATATCGTTGCTTGTCGTATTATTACATTGTTTGAATCAGATATTGATGTCATATATAAATTAATTAAACAGAACTTTGATATTGTGGAATACAATGATAAGAGAAAGAAGAACTATGATGACCGTATTGATTTCGGTTATAACTCTCTTCATTTATTAGTGAAATATAATGAAGCAAGACTGAATATGATTGAATACTCAGATTATCGTCATATTGTCTTTGAAATACAGATTAGAACTATTCTCCAGCATTCTTGGGCTGAAGTAGAACATGGTCTAGGGTATAAGTCACAATATGAAATACCTAAGGATATTCGTAGAAGACTTACAAGACTGAGTGCGACTCTAGAAATTCTAGATGAAGAATTTGTGAATATAAGAGATGATATAGAAGAATACAATAGGGGTATTGATCATATAGAGAAGGTATTAAAGACAGACTTGAACTATAACTCTCTCATGACTTATTATCATGATTCTCCTATTATGAGTGAATTAACACAGATCATCTGTGAACAGTTTAATATCTCAGTTAAGGAAGAACCGTATATTATATCTGAATTAAGAGTTGTAAAAAGATTCCATAATCTAGGCTATATGTATGTTCACGAACTCGATGAATTTATTATAGAAAATAGAGATAACATCGTAAACTTTGCGCAGTCAAAGCTCCGTTTCCTAGAAAAGAATAAGTATTTTAACCCTTATGATATCTTTGTCTGGGTATCACTTATTATGTTGTTGAATCAGGGTGTGGATGATCCTGAAAATATCATCAGTAATGAAATGTTCAGCATTCCAAGCAAGAATGAAGTAGATAAAGGAATTAATTAAGATGTATCATATTTTACACATTTATGATTAATTCATGTATAATTACATTAACGCTTTTAAATTAAAAGAAAGAAGGTAAATAATATGGGATTTTTAGAAGGTAAGACTGTCATTGTAACTGGTGGTGGACGTGCAGTACTTGAAGATGGAACATGTGGTTCAATTGGTTATGGTATCGTAACAGCATTTGCGAAAGAAGGGGCAAATATTGTCATCACTGGACGTAATCTAAAGAAACTAGAAGATGCAAAAGAAGAAATTGAAAGACTTTATAATGTAGAAGTTCTTCCAGTACAGGCTGATGTGAATGCAGGTGCTGATAATGAAGCAGTAGTAAAAGCAGTTGTTGAAAAGGCAATTGAAAAATTTGGTCATATTGATGCATTAGTCAATAATGCACAGGCAAGTGCATCTGGTGTATCTCTTGCAGAACATACTACAGAACAGTTTGATTTAGCTATGTATTCAGGATTATATGCAGCATTCTATTATATGAAAGCATGTTATCCATATTTAAAAGAAACTAAAGGTTCAGTCATCAACTTCGCATCTGGTGCTGGATTATTCGGAAACAAAGGTCAGTGCTCTTATGCAGCTGCAAAAGAAGGTATCCGTGGTTTAACACGTGTTGCTGCAACTGAATGGGCTGCAGATGGTATCAACGTAAACGTTGTATGCCCACTTGCTTGGACTGCACAGCTTGAAAAGTTTGAAAAAGCTTATCCAGAAGCATTCAAGGCAAATGTTCATACACCACCTATGGGACATTTTGGTGACAATGAAAAAGAAATCGGACGTGTTGTTGTACAATTAACTTCTCCAGACTTCAAATATATGACTGGTGAAACAATCACTCTTGAAGGTGGATTAGGAATGAGACCATAAGGAAACGCAATGCGTTTCCTTTTTTAAAGGAGAAATACAATGATTTATTATTTTAGTGGAACAGGAAATAGTCACTATGTGGCAGAAGTACTTTCAAAGTCCTTACAGGATACAATGCAATCTATTGAATCAGCTCAAGGTATTAAACAGGATGAAATGATTGGTATAGTCACACCTGTTTATTTCTTTGGGTTACCTGATATTGTGAAGGATTTCTTAGAAAGATTGTCTGTCTCTTCCAAATCTTATTTATATCTAGTCGTCACTTATGGTGGTAAACCAGGTAATATTGGGAAAGAGGCCAACAAGATCATGCAGAAAAAGGGGACAGGTTTTTATGCCATGTATGGTGTGAAAATGGTGGATACATATATTCCTATGTATGATGCATCTAAAAATGAAAAGATAGAATCTCAAATAGACCCTCAAATAGAAGAAATCATTACACGGATCAAGGAAAGAAGAATAGGTGACTACTTGAAAGGAACAGTCCCAGTTTTTATTAATAAGGCCTGTTCGTTTCAATATAAACAGGTAAGAAAAACAGATAACCTCACTGTTGATGAATCTTGTATTCATTGTGGCTTATGTGCGAAAGAATGCCCTGAACAGGCGATAGAAATCAAAGAGCATGTGACATTCAAGAAAGAACAGTGTATGATGTGTTTAAGATGTTTACATCATTGTCCTGTGAATGCAATTAGATTTAAAAATAAGGATAAAGGACAATACAGGGGGTTACTATGATCAAAGAAGATATTTTAATCAAGAATACAACAAGAGAACAGAGAGAACAAATTGTGAATGATGCATTAGGTATAGTAGATGGTTTATGTGATGGCTGTTCACAGGGAATCATTTCTATGTATGATGCCTATATTGATGGCTTAAAAGAATTAGATGAAATCAACAGAGAATTCAATGCCCACTATGAAGTAG
Organism: Catenibacterium sp. CAG:290; assembly: GCF_000437715.1. NCBI lineage: Bacteria > Bacillati > Bacillota > Erysipelotrichia > Erysipelotrichales > Coprobacillaceae > Catenibacterium > Catenibacterium sp. CAG:290. The sequence goes on along the minus strand of NZ_FR898870.1, from coordinate 10,089 downwards.
ATGATAAACGTGGCGGCAACAGAGGTGGCTGTTCAATGATGTAAGAAGTAAGAGTGATCTTACTTCTTTTTATATATTAAAAAAGAACTTCTTTCGAAGTTCTTATCCCCATACCTCTTCGGCAATTTCTTTGACTAATTTTAATTTAGCCCACTGCTGTTCTTCAGTTAACTTATTACCAATTGCACAAGAAGCGAATCCACATTGTGGACTTAAACAAAGTCTATCGAGTGGAATAAACTTAGCTGCTTCATGAATTCTCTTAATCACTGTTTCTTTATCTTCTAATTCAGGTGTCTTAGTTGTAATCAACCCTAATACAACCTTTTTATCTTCTGATACTTTTGCGAGAGGTGCAAATCCTCCAGATCTTTCATCATCATATTCTAGATATAAAGCATCCACATTTTCTTTCGCAAATACATAATCAGCGACAGAATTATAAGGACCTTTCGCAAAGAATGTAGAATGGTAATTACCACGGCAGATATGTGATGTAATCACCATATCTTCTGGTTTATTTTCTAATGCAAGATTATTGACTGCAAGTAATTCAGCCTTTACTTCTTCTAAATCGATTCCTAAAGATTCATATCTCTGTTTTGCGGCATCTCCTACAATCGCACCCCAAGTACAGTCATCTAACTGTAGATTGCGACATCCTGCATCATAGAACTGTTTAATGACGTCCTGATAAGCTACACCAATATCATGAATGAGTTCTTCATTTGTAGCATAGAACTTTCTTGTAGTTTCAAAGTTAGCAGGTACAATCATCTGCTGGAATGTCTGTGCAGGGGCTGGAATAGTATACTTAGCCACTGTGTTTTCATCTTCGAACTGTTTTAAGAATTTAAAGTATTCCACAAAAGGATGTGCTTTTGCCTTAATCTTACCTACAAGATAAGTATCATCCAATACTGCAAGTTCTGTATTAAATCTCACACCATTACCGGTATTCTTATGTTCAACACCCTCTAATCCCCACATGAAATCTAAATGCCAGAATGTTCTTCTGAATTCTCCATCAGTAATCACATGGTATCCTAATTCCTTCTGTTTCTTAACTACTTTTACAACTTCTTCATCTACAATATGATCATAATCTTCCTGAGATAACTGTCCGTTATCCAATGCTTCCTTAGCATCCTTAAGAGCCTGTGGTCTTAAAAAGCTTCCTACAAAATCATATCTAAAAGGTACATTTCCCATTTCTTATTCCTCCTTGGTTAGTGATTGTATTATAACAACTACCTTGACCATTGAGAAATACATATAATATACAGTTATATATAGTTTAAAACTATATTAATCTTCGTACTCTACAATCAACTGATTTTTATTGTTTTTAATATTCTTATATAAGTCAGAAGGAATCTTCCATATTCCATTATAAGGTTCTTCTATATAAGTTTTTCTATTTCTTTCATAGACATAATATGTTTTTGTATCTATCTTCATCTGGATATAATCAACACCATTAGGATTATCATTCATAGCCAGTAGTTATTGCATTACCATGTACATGTCCAAATTCTACCTTAGATGCATCAGGCAGATCTAAGGTCTTTTTGTGGAATGAAAGATATACATACCTAACATGATTATAATAACGACCAAACCAATCTTTTTTCATGATACTATTAAGTCTTTGTAGACATCCTCTTTCTTCTGATATCTTATGTCCTTTTTAATTTAATACTCATAAGGTGCCTATTTTGATCCTAAGAAGAAATAAATCTTAGGTCTTGAGTACTCATCAAACTTATCTTTTGTTTCTGTATCAAATGAACAAGATAAACTGATAGGTGCATCCTGATTATAGAAACGGAAGCTTTTATAGAATGTCCCACTTAGGAATTCATCTTTAAACTGTTGGGGGATTGCCTGATAAGATAATATCTCAGGATTAGATACTGATACATTCAAATTCTCAAAAGGTTTTTGTAGTGTAGTAAAATCTCTTTCTGCCTGTTGCAAGTTCTCTTCTAAGCTCTTGTTAATATCTATACCTTTTACATATGAGATATTTGTGATTGTTCCACTATCATTCAATTGAATATGTACATAACAATCAGTAGTATCCAAATCTCTTAAATATCTCATAACACTATAACTTGATCTATCACGTGATTTATTGGGATCGTCAGCATGTACACTTACACAAACAGGTTCTAATGCCTTCTTTACTATTTCTACTTGTTTTGCGGAAGCTGCAATTCTTTGATCTGTTGCTTGTTTTCCTTTGATATATTGAGGAATATAAGCTCCTACTACAATAAGTATTGGAATAACCGCAAAGGCAACCAATTGTTTCTTAATATGAGGAATAGGAACTCTATAGGCATGTGCCATATTTTCCGCATTACTTCCTGCCTCAGATAACATATCTATAGATGTAGAAACAGTGCTGATTGCACCAGCTACCTGCATTGCATTTCCTATATTCTTCACAGTATCATGATCACTTTCTTTTAATAATCGTCCAACAGATTGTGACGCTAAAGCTGCAGATACCTCTTTAGAATAATCTGTTTCTGATTGTTTCACATTTAATCTATTTATGAGAGATTGCTATTTCTTTCCTCTCATTCCAAACTTAGGCGCAAGTGCACAAAAACAGAATATCACAACATATACAACGACAAATCCTAATGCAGTAAACATTCCTGTAGGCTCGAAACCTTTATTGTGAAATACTAAATCATCAATCATCTCTAGTGGTACGATTAATGCACATTGTATAAATGAAAAGATGAGTGCAATGACTGCAATCTTTGGATAAATACAATATCTTTGAATCATTTTCTTCTCTTTATCATTGATCATGGATATCACCTCTATTTCAAGTATAACTTATTCTCAAGTAGTAAAAAAGAGCGATTGATTCGCTCTTATTATGTCCATTGTTCAGCCAAAAGGAAATCACGAATGTTTTGATGTTTAATACCATTTCGGCTCATATCAAATTCATCAAGAGAAACGACATACTTAGGGAAATTGTCACGGATAGTATCATATGCACCAAATTCACGTTTGATTGTATCTTCTGATGCTAAGAGATATGTCACCTGAACATACAATTTATCACCACGTTTGTCACATACAAAATCAATTTCTTTTTCTCCTGTTTTACCGACAGTGACTTTATATCCTCGACGCAGTAATTCAAGATAGACAATATTTTCTAAAATGAGATTGATATCTCGCATATTGCCTCCAAAAACAGCTTCACGGATGCCATGATCTGCAATATAATACTTTTCATTTGTAGAAAGTATCTGTTTGCCTTGTAGATCAACTCGTTTCACTTGATAGAACAGATAAGCATCGCAACAATATTTGATATAGTTTAGGATTGTTTCTGGCGCAACAGTACGTTGTTCACTTTTGAGAAACTTCGCAAGAGAATTTGCAGAGAAGGTTGTACCTACATTCGCAATCACATATGCAATAATACGTTCTAGTAAATCTACATCACGTATTTTATTGCGTTTCACAATATCTTTAAGCTGTACAGAGTTAAATAAGTCGTGAAGATATTGTTTAGATGGTTCATCTGCATATTGAATATTCGCAAGATAGGGCATACCTCCGGTAATGAGATACTTTTGAAAACATTGTTGGATTGAATTATTAGGGTAAATTGGACGATATAATTCGATGAATTCTCCAAAAGAAAATGGGTAGATGACAAACTCTACATATCTTCCGCCTAAATAAGTGGCAAGTTCACCAGATAATAGTTTTGCGTTTGATCCAGTGATATAGATGTCACAGTCCAATGAAACACGAAAAGAATTAATACACTTCTCCCAATCTTTCACTTCTTGAATTTCATCGAAAAAAAGATAAACTTTACCACCGATTTCCTTGGCACGGCAAGTAATTTCGTCATGAAGAGACTGTGCTGTCTGTAAATGAGAATAGCTTAAGTCTTCAAAGTTGATGGAGATAAACTGTGTTGGATTAACACCTGATTCTATAAGTTCCTGTTTAATCAACTCTAACATAACAGATTTCCCACAACGATGAATTCCGGTTATTACCTTAATAAGGTCCAATCCAATGAACGGACGGATGCGTTTCATATAGAGTTCACGTTTAATCATTCATCTCAGCCCCTTCCTTATAACTATTTATGTTATATCACATATATAAGTGAAATTTCATACATAAATCTTAGTTTTGTCAGTTATAACTGATAAAATGCAGAAAATAACCAAAAATATAAGATATAACTGAAAAGGATGATGACTTGTATCGAGTCATCATCCTTTCTTACTTTTCATCAACTAACTGGAATTCTTTTAGTTACTTATTTTTTTTGATTGTGGCATTTCTTATTCCATAGTGAACCTACCAACATACCAATTGCAGAGATTATTGATCCAGCTACAATCATTTCCAATTCAGGGGAATTCAGTTTGTTAACAGCAATGTTGTTTGCTATTTTGAATGTGCCATATTCAGCGAGCATATACATTACGCCAAAGAAAAGAGTGAATGCCCATTTTCCTTTTCCCCAAAAGTTATTTTTACCAATCACAACGGATACAATAAATGTAGTTACAGGAAGAATAAACCAAAGGAACATCAAGCTGTAACCCATAGCATCACTTCCACTTGTGAAAAACCAGAACACTATCATTGCATATGCCCAAATCAAAAGATAGGAGAGAATCGTAACAATCTTGCTTCTGTTGGTATTGCTTTTCACAACATTTGTACTTTCTTCAAGATAATCATAATAGTTTTTCATTTTTTCTTCTCCCTTCAATAGGTAGTCAAGAGAGACATCGTAGCATTCGCTCATTTTAATGACGCTGATGATATCTGGATAGGATTTTTGGTTTTCCCAATTTGAGATTGTCTGGCGACTCACACCCAACAATTCAGCAACCTGTTCTTGTGTCAGCTTTTTTTCAATTCGTGCTGTCTTGATTTTACTTCCAATATCATATTCCATACTACTGTCCCTCCTTGCACTTTTATTGTAGGAAAAACACCCATTATTGTCTATCAAATAGCTTTGACATCATTTCTTGTGCGTGTCAAAATCCTTTTACATCTGCTAAATCAAGCATTACTGCCTTTTTCTATTCATTACTTCTCATCAACCACCTGGAAGATATAGAATTTCAAGTAATAGCTATTCTCATCACCATTCCACAAAATAGGATGATCTGCAGCCTGTGTTCTAAATTCTACCTGTCTTAATCTCTTATGTACAAGCTTTGCAGCCTGTCCAATAGTTTTAGTAAATGTATCATAGTCCATAAAATGAGAACATGAACATGTAGCCAGATATCCACCGTCTTTTACTAATTTCATACCTCTCATATTAATTTCACGATAGCCTTTAATCGCATTCTTAATAGATGCACGAGACTTTGTGAAAGCAGGGGGATCTAATATAACCATATCAAATAACTCTCCCTGAGCCTCTAATTCTGGCAAGAAATCAAATACATCATGACACTCAAACTTAACAGTATTCTCTAAACCGTTAAACTTAGCATTCTCATTTGCAAGATCTACCGCAAACTGAGATGCATCCACACCTAAAACACTCTGAGCTCCTGCAATACCAGCATTGAGTGCAAAAGTACCAATATAAGTAAAACAGTCTAATACCTTTGCATCCTTACATAATTTCTGTATTGCAAGTCTATTATATTTCTGATCAAGGAAGAAACCTGTCTTCTGTCCTTCTGCAACATCTATATGATACTTAACACCATTCTCTACAATATCAATATGAGGATCAAAAGGTTCACCAATAAATCCTTTAACTCTTTCCATACCTTCCTTAGTACGTTCCTTGGCATCACTACGTTCATATACACCTCTAATAGTAATGCCATCTTGTAGTAGAATATCCTTCATAAGTTCTACAATCTCTTCCTTAAATGCATCAATACCTAATGCAAGAGACTGTACAACTAATACATCTTCAAACTTATCAATGACTAAACCTGGTAAGAAATCAGCATCTCCAAACACAAGACGACAACTAGAAGTATCCACTGTCTTTTTACGATAATCCCAGGCATTCTGTAATCTCATACGTAAGAAATCAGAATCAATCTCCTGATTAATATTTCTAGTCATTAAACGAATTCTAATCTTAGAATTCTGATTAATATAACCTCTTCCTAACGGATACTCATTATGGGCATATACATCCACAATATCCCCATTCTTGAAATGTCCATGTATCTCTTTTATTTCATTGTCATAAATCCATAAACCGCCTGCATTAATAGTACGGCCTTCACCCTTTTTTAATAGTACTTTTGTTTTCATATTCGAACCTCTCTTGGTAATTATTATACATTTGATCAGACAGTTGTGCTACAATATTAACAATTCAAGGAGGAAAAACTAATATGAGTTTTAAGGATTCTAAAGTAGTTATTGTTGGTTTAGGTAATGTAGGTGCTACAACTGCCTATTCAATTATTAACCAGGGACTTTGTGAAGAGATTGTATTAATAGATATTAATAAAGAAAAAGCATATGGTGAAGCATTAGATATGCAGCAGTCAGTTTACTTCATGAATAGAAATATTAAAGTAAAAGCAGGGGATTATTCTGATTGTAAGGATGCAGATGTAGTCATCATTACAGCATCAGCACCAATGCCTAAAGATTCTCATGACCGTTTACAGATGTTAGCACCAAGTATTAAGATTATTAAGTCTATTGTGGGTTCTACAATGGCTTCAGGATTCAATGGTATCTTTATTATTGTATCTAACCCAGTAGATATTATGAGTTATATTACATGGAAGGAATCAGGTTTACCAAAGAACCAGGTAATTGGTAGTGGTACAACTCTTGATAGTGCAAGATTATCTTGTCGTTTAGCTGATATGTATCATTTAGATGCAAAGAGTGTATCAGCATATGTATGTGGTGAACATGGGGATTCAGAAATGGTGACATGGTCTAGTGCAACTATTGGTGGTAAGAGTGTAGAAGATGTATTAAAGGATAATGCAGAACGTACTAAGGATGCCACTAAGGAAACATTAAGACATGCTGTTATTGAAGATGGATGGCAGATCTTTAACCGTAAAGGAAATACATGTTATGGTATTGCGGCAGCAACTACAGCTATCGTGAAATCTATTCTCTTCAATGAAAATAGAATTTATCCAGTATCTGTACATTTAGATGGGAAGTATGGTATGAATGATATCTTCCTAAGTGTTCCTACTATTATTGATAAAACAGGTGCTAAGGAAATCGTAGAAATCAATATGAAAGAAGATGAGCAGAAAGCACTAGAAGAATCATATAAAGTTCTGAAAGATTTCTGTCAACAGTTAGACTAAGAGAGGGTAAACCTCTCTTTTTATGTTAGAATGGATCCATGGAGGGATTGGTATGATTAAGATTGCATTTTTTGATATTGATGGAACTTTAAGCAATATGGAAACACGCAGTGTTTCTGATATTACTATAGAAACATTACAAAGATTACAGGATAATAACATAAAGGTATGTATTGCGACAGGAAGACATCCTTTAAGTGTACCTACTTTTGAAGGAGTGACTTTTGATGCCATACTTTCTTTTAATGGGTCTTATTGTTTTGATAAGGAAGGACATGTTTTGTATAGTCATCCTATCCCACATAAAGATGTATTAAGAATTATAGATAATGCTTCTTCTATTAATAGATCTGTCTCTCTTGCAAGTAAAGATGATAGTAAAGCCAATGGCACAGATCAAGACTTAGATGATTATTATGCATTCTCTAAACAGAAGGTGAATGTAGCAGAAGACTTTGATAGTTTTGTGAATGAAGATATTTATCAAATTATGTGTGGTGGATATGAGAATGAATATGATGCATTAATGAAGAATGTAGAAGGTGCACAAATTACAGCTTGGTGGAATAGGGCGGTAGATATTATTCCAGCAGGTGGTGGAAAGGGTAATGGTATACATAAGGTATTAGAGTATTATCATTTAAGTCCTAGTGAAGCCATTGCGTTTGGAGATGGTACGAATGATATTGAAATGTTGGAAGCAGTGGGTACAGGAGTCGCAATGGGCAATGCAACAGATAATGTGAAGGCTATTGCGGATGATATATGTTTATCTGTAGCAGATGATGGTGTGTATCACTACTGTTTAGATCATAATTTGATGTGAACTTACCTTGACTTAATACTCCGTATTTGAAGTCAAGGCTTCTAGGATGCTTACGCATCCGTTTAAGAAGTTTGATATTTAAGTCTCCACCTATTGCTAGGCAATCCTTATTCTTATTGCGTGTCCACTTCGCCTATGTTTACATCCACAACTCTACTTTTACGCATGATATTTAACGCACCATTTACATCTGCATTCAGAACTTATCCACTCGCTGTTCTATACTGTCCACGATGTATTCTCTTTCCACTGAAATGGTATTCTTCAGTATCATCACTCTTATAGACTGGTATTACATCCTTATCCCAGAAGCTTGCTTTTGATGTATAGGACTCCTCCTGCATTACAAGTGTGATGCCATTCAGTTCACAGAGATATTCAAGCTTGTCTCTCAGCTTTCCATATGGAATATTGACGAAAGTCTGATTGTTTCTCTTACCTATGTTGGAATCCTTCTGAAATGTTTCATTATAGCCTACAACAAGAGTTCCCTGGTATGACATCCTTATCCCAGAAGCTTGCTTTTGATGTATAGGATTCCTCCTGCATTACAAGGATGATACCATTCAGCTCACAGAGATATTCAAGCTTATCTTTCAGCTTCCCATATGGAATATTGACGAAAGTCTGATTGTTTCTTCTGCCTATGTTGGAATACTTCTGAAATGTTTCATTATAGCCCACAACAAGAGTTCCGATATCATTATCGATACAGTAATCAATCACCCTGCGTGCAGTCTTGTTCATGTAGTCATTTATTCTATTGTTGCGCCTGCGTGCTAATGCCTTCTGTCTGTTGGTCGGCTTCCTGCCATAGTCCTGCTTATCCTTGATGGACTGTAATTTTGCATTTTTCTTATTGAACCACTGGTTATTCTATTGTTGCGCCTGCGTGCTAATGCCTTCTGTCTGTTGGTTGTCTTCTTTCCAAAATGCTGCTTATCCTTGATGGACTGTAATCTTGCATTTTTCTTATTGAACCACTGATTAATGGACTTCAGTCTTCTTCCATCGATGATGAATGTTTCACCTTTACTTGATACTGCAGTGACAAGATTATTGATACCAAGATCTAATGCCAGTGCATTTGTTGTATTGAGATTCCTTTGAATGCATTCAGCTTCATAGATGTACTGAATTTCAAAGAACCTGGCATCTGCCTTTGGTATGATACGTATTTCCTTCACTTTCTTATCAAGCAGTATAGGTGGAATAGTAATCTCAACAGCCTTATGTGTCTTTCTGAAGCTGTTTGAATATGGAAGTATGAGCTTATTCCCTTTAAGTCTTACAAATCCAATGACGAGCGTAGTATATCCATCACTAGATACGTATTTCCTTCACTTTCTTATCAAGCAGTATAGGTGGAATAACAATCTCTACAGCCTTATGTGTCTTTCTGTAGCTATTCGAATATGGAAGTTTTAGTTTATTCCCCTTAAGTCTTATATCTCCAATAATGAGTGTAGTATATCCATCCTTTGGAAGATAGCGTGGAAGTCTGCAGTCCTTAAGTGCATGCTTTCCCTGCTTTGCCTTTTTAAGAAGACCGAAGAATGATTTAAATGAACCATCTACTTCCTTCAGTATCTGCTGTGCCATATTGGAATTAAGCGTTCTATAGTTATCAGACGACTTCAGAAGTGCATAGTTCTTCTCATAATTGAGATACTTGCCTTCTGCAAAGTAATGCTGTCTGATGTTATAGATTGCCTGATTAGTAAGATTCTTTGCAATATGACATAATTCCTTGATGGAATGATAGTCTTCCTTGGACAGATGCTTTACCTGCTGCTTGACTGTAAGATACATATATTTAGCCTCCTTTCTGTAGATTTAGGAAAAGAAGTTTCCTATATGTATTATACTATTTCTTACTCCAAATTTCTCTATCAGATGCATTAACGGCATTCATCCCCC
>NZ_FR898869.1:6768-14035 GCF_000437715.1 Catenibacterium sp. CAG:290 | reverse complement strand
ACTGTCATTTATTTCGAGACAGCCTCTTTTAATTTCTTTAATGATCCCTTAACTCTCTTCGTATTAGTGAAATTCAACTTACATACTTTAGTAAGAATCTTATCACCATACTTGTGCGCAAGTTTAACAGCCACGATTTCGGCATTAGTGCCGGCCCCTCTAGCAAGGTTCATCTTTAAACTCTTTGTCATACTAGCAAAATATTGTAGATATGCATAACGAGAAATGATTTCTGCAGCTAATACTGCTAAATATTGTTCATCAGCATTGGTTTCAAAAATCATATCTTTTACGACAATAACTTCACTCTTTAAATAATTATAATAAGTCTTAGGTGAAACGAATTGATCAATAACTTTGAATTCAACACTCTTCTTCACTTTCTGAAGAACATTCACAACAGCCTGGTTAAATAGGCGTGCACGAATATTTGCCTGGTTGATTCCACTATCAATCATCTTATTATAATGTGAGTTATCTAATACTAGTAGTGATGAAATGAGATGTCCTTTTAATAGTTTGGCGTAATTGATAATTTCCTGATTAGACAAATCATCGATATTATCAATATGCAGGTTTTTAATGATCTCAAGTGCTTCATCATCGGCATAGCATGCAACGACACAAAGCGGCCCAAGAAAATCAGCAGATCCTGTTTCTGCAGCACCGATATGTGGATGCATACATAAGTGATCTGAATTCTTTTCCTGCTCAATCTTTTTTGCTAAACTTCTAGACCAATGCTTTGCTTCATGCACCGCATTTTGTCCTAAAAAGCTTGCTTCATAATTCGATGTCACTTCGATGTCACAGCCAATAGCATGAGCTTTTAAAAGAAGGTTCTCGCTTTCGAATGGATCCATCTGACTGTCATAAAACTTCTTCATCTTGTTTAAAATGTTTTCATTAATCAAAAATTTAATTGGCTCCACTATATTCACCTCACATATTTTATTTTATCATAAATTTCATTTTTTTGACAGTATAAATTTCATTTGTTATAATTAAGAACCGACAACGTCAAGGAGGTAAGTGTTATGAGTTTTCTTGATTTGATTCTTATCGCTTTTTTGTTATATATGTTTTTTAGTGGATATTCCAAAGGTTTTTTCTCTACATTATATGATTTAGTAAGCTTTATAATCATGATGCTTTTTATCTATTTTAATGTAGAAACTATTTCTTCTATTATCCAGATTTATAAGCCGGTAGATGATCCTTTATCACAATTAGGTGGTTCAGTTATAAATATGTTGATAGTCTTTATTATCATGTTTGTTGTTCTAGAAATAATTCGCAGACTCATAGGCGTTCTTATTAAACCTTTAGTCAATCAATTGACTGATCATTTTGCACTCACTGCTTTTGTCAATCATTTATTAGGTGCGTTGATTCACGCATTAAAGGGTGTATTTATCTCCTTTATGGTCATGATGATGGTTATTATTCCCTTCTTTGGACCTGATATCTTAACTAATTCTAAAATAGGACATTTAATCATAGAAGATGTACCAATTATCTCACAAAAAGCAATCAATGAAGCAAGTGCTTATGGAAGCTTATTAAAGGGACAGCATACACTTCAATTAGAAGATAAAGATATATTAAAGAAGATGATTATCGCTAATAATCATGCCTATGATCATGGAATACTAGATGAGCATGATGCAACACAGTTTGTCTATACACAATTAGGCCCTGCTTTAATGAAACAGCAGGTCATTATACCTCATGAAGAAAAACTTCAATTTATCTCTTTATTAAATAAAACACCTTATACAGAAACAGAAAAGAATACAATATTAAATAATATAGGAAGTGAATAAAATGTTAGATAGTTATAAAGTCTTAGAATTTCCAAGAATTCTAAATAGTATTGCTGGCAGCTGCCGTACAGAGATTGCGAAGAAGAAAGTATTACAATTAGAAATGTATGATAATCTGGCTGATTTAAATGAAGAACAGAATCGTTTAGAAGAAGCCATGACTATTCATCGTATTATGGGTACTTTACCTCTTGCGCCACTTCATGATATCAGTGCATATCTTGCAAAAGCGAAGATGGATGGTATTTTAGCACCAGAAGAATTAATGGCTATTGATCATATGTTAGAAAATATCTTTCAGGTGACTTCTTACTTTAATGCTTATGAAGGAGAAATTATTCTCTTAAGAGACTTAGTAGAAGGCTTAGAAGGGGATAATGGGTTACATATAGAAATCAATAGATGCATTATGCCTGATGGCTCTATCAGTGATCATGCCAGTGAAACACTTTATCGTATTAGAAAAAGCATGCATGCATTAGAAGGACGTATTCGTCATTCTATGGAAGGGTATTTAAAGAGTGAAAAGAATTCATTAAGTATGGATACTCTCTCTAGCAAGAATGACCGTTTAGTTCTTGCAGTTAAAGCACCACATAAGAATGAAATCAAAGGCTTAGTACATGCCACAAGTGCTTCTGGGCAGACATTCTTTATTGAACCAGAAAGTGTTGTTGTCATGAACAATGAACTTAATGAATTAAAGAGTCAGGAACAGACTGAAATCAATAAAATCTTACAGAGCCTTACAAGACGTGTTAAGTATAACTATACAAGATTCTATTTTGATCAAGAGCTCATGTCTGAACTAGATTTTATTTTTGCGAAAGCACGTTTTGGATGTGATTATGATTGCATTAAACCTGATATCAATGAGTCAGGTATTCTTTCTTTAAAACAGGCTAGACACCCACTTATTGATCAAGAAAGAATTGTACCTAATGATATTATTATTGATGGTAAGATGTTGATGATTACTGGTTCTAATACCGGTGGTAAAACAGTTGCTTTAAAGACTGCTGGTTTACTTTCATTAATGGCTATTAGTGGTTTAGCCGTGCCAGCTATTTCAGCTTCTATTCCATTCTTTGATGCAGTCTATACCGATATTGGTGATGAACAATCTATTGAACAGTCACTTTCAACATATTCATCACATATGAAAAAGCTTATTTATATCTTAGAACATGCAACATGTCGTTCTTTAATTCTTATTGATGAAATTGGTTCTGGTACAGATCCACAAGAAGGGGCATGTCTAGGAGAAGCTATTCTGGATACCTTATTAAGACGTGACTGCCGTATTGTTGCATCTACCCACTATGGTGAACTTAAGAGCTATGGTCAGTCAAGAGATGATATTACTCTGGCATCTGTTGGATTTGATGTAGAAACAATGCGTCCTACATATAGATTAAAGCTTCATTCTATTGGTTCATCTTATGCTTTTGAGATTGCCGCTTCTTTAGGTCTTGATCACGAGATTATTGATCAAGCTTTACATAATAAAGAAGAACGTATGAGTGAAGCAGAAAAGCTAACCGAGAAGCTTACTAAACAGAGTGCTGAATTGGATGAAAAAGAAGAAAGAATCAATACATTACTTGCAGACAATGAAAAGCTTCATAATCGTTATGAACATCAGCTATCTGTTGCCACAAAACAAAAAGATCGTATTGTCGAAGAGGCACAGCAGGAAGCTAATAAGATGCTTGAAGAAGCTAAGAAAACAATTGATGAATTGACTAAAGATATTATGAATCAGGGTGCTTTAAAGCCTCATCAGGTGACTGCAGCAAAGCATGCATTAGATCAGCAGAAATATGAAAAGAAAGAAGTAGTCAAGGTACAGGATCATGTATTTAAAAAGGGTGATCATGTTAAACTTGATAAAATGAATAGAGAAGGGGATGTCCTAGAAGTTAAGAAACATGAATTGCTTGTTGATTTAGGTGGTCTCCAGGCTCGTGTTAAGGATACTGATGTAACATTCATGCATGGTGCTTCTAAGCCTCAGAAGGTTAAAAAAGCAGGCACAAGACAGCATATGAAAAAGACAGGACATTATGAAGTCAATGTCATTGGTATGCGTTACGAAGAAGCGATGAATATTGTAGAAAAGTTCTTAGATGACGCTTTATTACTAGGTTATCCTTCAGTACGTATAGTTCACGGTATGGGTAAAGGTATTTTACGTAATGGTATAAGAAAGAAGCTAGACCATTTATCATATGTCAAGGAATATCGTGATGGTGGACCAAATGAGGGTGGTTTAGGTGTAACGGTAGTTAGCTTTGAATAAGAATCTAGTCTATATTAAAAAGAAGCTTTCTCTGCTTCCTATGTCTCCTGGCTGTTACTTAATGAAGAATACAGACGGAAAAGTTATTTATGTAGGAAAGGCGCGAAAACTTAAAAATCGCGTCTCTTCTTATTTTACAGGAGCACATAACTATAAAACTACAAAATTAGTCGATCATATATGGGACTTTGACTATATCGTGACAGGTAGTGAGAAGGAAGCATTATTACTAGAAATTAACCTTATTAAAGACTATACACCTGAATACAACATCATGTTCATGGATAATACTTATTATCCTTATATTGAACTCACTGATGAAACCCATCCACGACTTAAAATAGTAAGAAAAACTAAAAACAAAAAGAATAAATACTTTGGTCCTTATCCCGATGCCACTGCAGCTAGAAATACTTTTAAATTATTAAATAAGCTTTACCCATTAAGAAAGTGCAATCATGTTCCAGATAAACCATGCTTATATTATTCTTTACATCAATGTCTAGGTCCATGTATTAATGAAGTTGACAAGAGCCAATATGATGAAATTAGAAAAGAACTAATTTCTTTTATACATGGTAATACCAAATCCAAAATAGATGAACTCACTGAAAAGATGATGACAGCTAGTGAAAATCTTCAATTTGAACTTGCGAAAGAATATCGTGATCTCATTCGTTCTATAGAATATGTCACAGCTAAACAGAATGTCCAATTTGGAGACTATAAAGATAGAGATATCTTAGGCTATTTTATTGATAAAGGCTACATTAGTATACAGCTCTTCTTTATGCGTGAAGGTAAACTTCTCTATCATGATTTTAATTTAGAACCAGTAGGAGAAGATTTTGAAGAAGATCTCATTCGTTTCTTAGTTACTTATTATCAAACTCATCCAGAACCTTACGAACTGCTTATTCCTCAAGATGTTGATTTAGAACTATTAACTGAAATATTATCCTGTCATGTTCTTCAGCCACAAAGAGGAGATAAGAAATCCTTAGTAGAAATGGCTAATAAGAATGCGAAAGAAGCATTAGAAAAGAAATTCTTATTAAAAGAGAAGACAGATGAAAAAACAATTCTTCCTATTATTGAATTAGGTCAAAAACTAGGTATTGATACACCACACACGATTGAATTATACGATAACTCTAATATCCAGGGTGCTTATTCAGTCGCTGGTATGGTTGTATATAAAGATGGTGTACCATCTAAAAAAGATTATCGTAAATATAAGATCAAGACAGTAGAAGGTCCTGATGATTATGCAAGTATGAAGGAAGTTATCTATAGACGTTATTATCGCTTACTTATGGAGCAAAAAGAAATGGCTGATCTCATTATTGTCGATGGTGGACTAGGACAGATCAAAGTCGCCAAAGAAGTGATAAATAGTTTAAATCTCTCTGTACATATATGTGGTTTATCCAAGGATGATAAACATTCTACCGCAATGTTGCTAGATGAAAATGGGAACCAGGTTCCTATTGATACAAAGAGTCCTTTATTCTTCTTACTAACTCGTATGCAGGATGAAGTGCATCGCTATGCTATTTCATTCCACCGTCAGGTACGCTCTAAATCCTTATTTAGTTCTATATTAGATGAAGTAGAAGGAATAGGGGAAGCACGCAAGAAGAAGCTTCTTAATCATTTTAAGAGTGTTAAAAAGATGAAGGAAGCATCACTGGAAGAACTAGAAGCAGTCATTCCTAAGAATACTGCAGCAAAGCTCTATGAAGTACTACATAAAGAATAATCTATACACTTTTTGCGATATACTATATAATTGACACTAGAGAGCAGGTGATTTAATGGAAAATAAGCGCAAGTATCTGTTTATTACAGTCATTGCATTATTTATCGTTTCATTCTATACAATTAACCTCCGATTTGATCCATTCTATCGTGTCAACGGCATCAACAACGATAATAGAATGATCATCGAAAAGTATTTAAGTAAAGAAGAACAAAAATATCTTGTAGAAAACAGAATTCCTCTTTACCATTTTATGAAATATATCAAATATGATGATTTTTATCTGCCATATTATCAATATTATGAAGTACTAGAAAAAACAGGGCGTTACTCTACAAATAAATCTATCCTACAAACAGGCAATGAATTAGCAACTAAACTCACTGGTACCTATAAAGGTGCATCTTATGATCAAGCAAAGAAACTTGTAGAACATGATTTAGAAGCAGGATATTTATATAATCAGAACTTTGATTTTGGTAAACTACAAATATATTATGAAATGAGACCTCTTTATGAAGATTATAGTTATGTAGATGATACAGAATACTATATTGAATTATTAAAGAATCGTGGACTAAATGATAAAATGATTCTTTCATTCTTCAAACAGGCATGTGCTAATTACTCTCGTTACGGTTTAACAACACTTTTGACTCAGGCAAATAATCAAGATATGTTCTTGATTCCTGATCCTTCAGCTCTTTTAACTACCTTAAGTGATCAAACTTATATAGGTGCTTATGTTCCTCATAATCTTGTCTTAATGTCAGATATTCATCGTTTAAAATATGCCATGTATTTAAATAATGACGCCTATGAAGCGCTAAAGAAGATGATTGATGCAATGCCTAATGAGATTGCGAATGACTTTTATGTTAAAGAAGCATATACAAGCTTTACTGACTTACAGTATTCAAATCCTAACCTTGCAGGTAAAGATGAAAGACAATTAGGTAATACAGTTTCTATTGCATCTAAATCCATTGCCTATCAGGAATTTGAAACATCTGCCCTGTCACAATGGCTTGAAGCACATTCATATGAATATGGTTTTATATTACGTTATCCAAAACGTATGGCATCTTCTACAAATCATGTGTATGATGCACATTACTATCGCTATGTAGGTAAGAAGAATGCGAATAAGATTTACAAAGAAAATAGCTGTATTGAAGAATATAATCAGAAGGAGGCAGCTGAATGAAAAAAATTGTAATTATGTCAGATAACCATGGAGACATGAATATCTTAACAGATATTAAAGTTTTAGAAGATGATGCAGATTACTATATCCATTGTGGTGATAGTGAATCATATCAATTGCGTGATTTAGATGAATTTGTTGCAGTGAAAGGAAACAATGACTGGAGTCTT
>NZ_FR898869.1:3690-6744 GCF_000437715.1 Catenibacterium sp. CAG:290 | reverse complement strand
TGGAGTCTTGATCTTCCACAAACTGCAAGATTAGATATTGAAGGAAAACATCTTCTGATTACTCATGGGCAGTTTTTTGGTTATTTTGATCGTGAAAAGAAAATGCTGGACTTTTTGAAGAAATATAATGGAGATGTTTTAATCTCAGGACATACACATATGCCTCTTGTAAAAGAGAAAAATGGTTTATGGCTTATTAATCCTGGCTCTACTTCATGGCCACGTGGTGGCAGCAAAAGATCTTATGCAGTGATGACTATTGATGGTACAAATGTAGATGTTAGAATTAAAACATTGGAATAATGATACAATTTATTAAATGGGATTGACTTTTTATATCTTCCTATTATAATGGGCATGTAAAGTCAAATATAAAGATAGAGGAAGCGATGCATCAGAGTAGTATGAGGAGTCGGCAGACTAAGAATCATATGAAAGGTAATCATCGCCGAAAGAAGATAAGCGGCAGCTTATAGTCTTGGGGATTCAGGAAATACCTGTCTCACTCCTTCATGATGAAGAGGCGTTATCTAATCGTTAAAAGCTATATGATAACGTATAGCTTTTTTTCTATTTTTATATAGAAAGGGGAATAAATATGAAAAAGACTTTAATTACGCTTGCAACAGCAGCGCTTGTATTATCAGGATGTGGATCATCTACTAAGGATGACAACACTTTTACAGTAGGGATGGAAGCAGCTTACCAGCCATTTAACTGGCAGACTTCTAAGAAAACAGATACTGCAGTACAGTTAGATGGCGGTGCAGGTTATGCAGATGGATATGATGTTGTCGTTGCCAGCAAAATTGCTAAAAAATTAGGAAAGAAACTTGTAGTAAAGAAGATTGCATGGGATGGTTTACAGCCAGCTGTAGAATCTGGTGAAATTGATGCAATTATCGCAGGTATGACTGCTGATAAGAAACGTGAAAAGGGATTAGATTTCACTACACCTTATTATCAGAGTGAGATGGTTATGATCGTAAGAAAGAATAGTGCCATGACTTCATTCAATGATATCCAGCAGTTCTCAGGCTATAAGGTAACAGGTCAGAAGAATACTAACTATGATACAATCATTGATCAGATTAATGGTGTAAAACATCAGACACCTAAATCAACTTACCCAGAATTAGTTGTAGCTTTACAGCAGGGTGATACAGATGGTATTACTGCAGAATTACCAGTTGCAAATGGTATCGTACAGGCTAACCCAGATTTATCAATCGTTAAGTTTGCAGATGGCCATAACTTTAATGTAGATACTGCAGTATCAATTGGATTAAAGAATAATACACGTAAGACTGCTGAATTCAAGAAGATTCAGAAGGCTTTAGATTCTATTTCACAAGAAGAAAGATTAAAAATCATGGAAGATGCTGTTAAGAGAGCACCTACTGAAAAATAGGAGATAAAATGAAAATAGATTTTCAATATGCATGGAGTCAGTTAATTAATAACTGGCCTCTATTCTGGTATGGTATTAAGATGACAATCGCTTTTGCGGTTGTTGGTACATTAGCTGGTTTAATTATTGGTTTAATTATTGGTGCCATTCGTTGTGTACCATTAGATCCACTAGATAAACCAGTGACAAGATTCTTTAAACGTTTAGGACGTTTTATCACAGGCTTTTATGTATGGGTATTCCGTGGAACACCTATGATGGTTCAGGCCGTATTCCTTTATTACTTATTCAAACCAGTATTACATTGGAATAACTTTACAGCTGGTATGGTAATTATCTCAGTGAATACAGCTGCTTATATGGCTGAAATCATTCGTAGTGGGATTCAATCTATTGATCCAGGACAGATGGAAGCAGCTAAGTCTTTAGGTATGACAAATACTCAGACTATGATTTCTATCATCTTCCCACAGGCTATTAAAAATACATTCCCATCACTTGGTAACCAGTTTATCGTTAATATTAAGGATAGCTGTATGTTAAATGCGATTTCAGTTGTTGAATTATTCTTCCAGGCACAATCAGTGGCTGGTACTAATATGAGATATATTGAAGTATATCTTGTTGTTGCACTTATTTATTTAACTCTTACAACAGTTGCAACATTTGTACTTAATTACATTGAAAAGAGAATCAATAAGACAAACACAGTCACTATTAAGGATAACTGTGCTTAAGGAGGAAAGAAATGGATACAGTAATTGAAATTAAACATTTAGAAAAACATTTTGGTGACCTCCGTGTTCTTAACGATATTGATTTCACTATCGAACGTGGTAAGGTAGTTACTATTATTGGTTCAAGTGGTTCTGGAAAAAGTACATTACTAAGATGTATCAACCTTCTTGAAGTACCTGATGCAGGAGAAATTCTATTCAATGGTCAAAATATCCTTAAAGGTGATTTAGATGCTTCTACATATCGTAGTAAAGTAGGCATGGTATTCCAGAACTTTAACTTATTTAGTAATAAGACAGTTTTAGAAAACTGTATGATTGGACAGATCAAAGTATTAAAGAAATCTAAAGAAGAAGCCCGCGCTGAAGCAATGAAACAGTTAAAAGCTGTTGGTATGGATAAATTTGCAGATGCTTCTAGTACAAAGCTTTCTGGTGGTCAGAAACAGCGTGTTGCGATTGCAAGAGCTTTATGTATGAAACCAGAAGTACTTCTATTTGATGAACCTACAAGTGCCTTAGATCCTGAAATGGTAGGGGATGTATTAGATGTTATGAAGGAACTTGCGAAAGAAGGTTTAACAATGGCTGTCGTAACTCATGAAATGCAGTTTGCTAGAGAAGTCAGTGATGTTGTATGTTTTATGGATCAGGGCGTTATTGCTGAAATGGGTACTCCTGAAGAAGTATTTGAACATCCTAAAACAGAACGTGCTAAACAGTTCTTATCACGTTATTCTAATAGATAAAATATTGACTCAAGAGATAGCATAAAAGCTGTCTCTTTTTCTTATATAAAAAAACTGGTAATGACGGTTCTTTACCAGTTAGATGCAAAATAAAAACCTCGGATAAACCGAGGTAATTAACAGATGGCGTCCACGAGGGGATTCGAACCCATGACCG
>NZ_FR898869.1:1413-3641 GCF_000437715.1 Catenibacterium sp. CAG:290 | reverse complement strand
CTATCCAGCTGAGCTACGTAGACATTTGTTTTTCGACTGCTTGTATATAATAGCATATAGATCATTTTAATGCAATATGAAAATGAAAAAAATGATTAAATACCTATCTTAATGTTTTCTCACACTTTAAATAATAAACAAGCTGTGTATATATTATAATATTCATGTAACATTTTGAATGTTTTTAAATTGTATTATAATATATTGAAATCATAAATTGATAGCGCTATCATATATACATATGGGAGGAATCAGAATGAATAAGAAACAGAAAATCGTTTCTACTACATTATCTACAGTAACAGCATTATCATCTGTAGGTGCTATCTCTAGTTTGCCCAATACCGTTTTTAAAAATGTTCAGGCATTAGATGAAAATACAGTAGAAACAACTCAACAGGTACAACCAACAGTTAGAACAGATTTAGAAAAGGAAGTAGAAGATAAGAACTCTACTGTTATTTCTACTGGAGCTGCATTACAAGGAGCAGAGTATCAGAAGAACAGTTCAGAGGAAGCATTAAACAATGCGAAAAACAATAAGAAAGAAAATGATGAAAAGCTTACTACTTCACAAAATCAGGTTGATCAGACTCTTGCGAAAGAAGTAAAAGATAGAGCTCAGGTCGTTTTACAGCTACAGGAAACTTTATCATCACAGAAACAGCAAAAAGAAGCTTTAGATAAAGCTGTAGAAGAAAAGCAGAATCAATTAAAGGATGCGTAGGACAAATACAACAAAACGCAAGCTAATTATAATGATTTAGCTGATAAGAATAAGGATGCTTTAGATAAGTTGAATCAAGCTGAGAAGAATAAGGCTCGATATGAAAAAGACCTTACCAGCTTAAATGATCAGTTGACTACTTTAAATAAAGATATTGAAACAGTTACTACAAAACTCAATGAAGAAAAGAAGGCATTAGAAGACAACAAGACTACTCTTAGTCAGTTAACTACAGAAAAACAAAAACTAGAATCACAGTTAAAAACTTCTAATGATAAGCTTAATTCTTTAAAAGACGCACTTAATAAACAGCCAACAACTGAAGAAGTAACTCAGTTACAGAAAGACATTGATACTCTTGAAAAGGATATCTATCCTAAGACAACTCAATTATCTACTTTAGACCAAGAAATTAATAGCTTAACTACTTCAATTGAAGCACAGACTACAACTGTTAATGAGACAACAAAGAAAAAGGATGATCTAACTAAACAGTATGATGCTTTAACTACACAGTTTAATGAAGCAAAAACAAATCTAGATACTGCAAAGACTGAATATGATGCAGCTAAAAAAGCAGTGGATGATCTTAAAAACAATGTTGATACACCAGAACTAGCAAATTTAAAGTTTGAACTCAATCACTTACAAAGTGAACAGACTGCCTTACAAGCACAAGTGGATGCGACTACAAGTCAATTAAAAGCAGCTGAAACTGAATTAGCCAATGCTTATACAAAATATGATAACAACGTTGTCAACTTCTATAAAGAAATCTACAACAATACTGGTAATTTAGATGCTTATTATGCTTATACAGAATTAGAAAAGTATGATGGTATAAAAGTAGGATCAGCGACTATTTATGATAGCAAGAATTACGATAAGACAATGGCTTCATTATCTGATTTAAAGGAAGCACTTAATTATATTAAGATGTGTAACCAGATTAGAGCATATGAAGGTGTAGCACCACTTAAAGTCTCTTATTACCTTCTGGCTGTATCCGCAATCCAGAACGAATTTACATCTGTAAAATGGGGACATTCAGAAATATATCCATTCGCTGAAAATATATATGGAAGTTCAAGAGATTACAACTCTACAGACTTCTTAGATCAAAACGGCAATTTGGATGTAGCCTATTTAGATAAACTTGGAAGAGATCAAAACCTAGATGTATTCAATACACAAAGACAAAATCCATTTTATGGATGGTGGATTAAAGAAAAAGTAAAATACGAACAGACTAAAAATAAAGATGATGCTGGACATTATTTCAACATTATAGATAGAAATTATACTCTGACTGGATTTAGCCATAATAATCAACTACATAATAGTGGTTATTACACTTGGGGACAAGTATTTTCAGGAAGCCTCGTTGCAGATAAATTGGATGGTAGTGGTCAAGTAAGAATCACAGGTCAAAGTGTAGATGACTTTGAAAAGACACTAAATGCCTGGATCTTAAAGAAAGCCAATGGTGTTCAAATTGAAC
>NZ_FR898869.1:1106-1303 GCF_000437715.1 Catenibacterium sp. CAG:290 | reverse complement strand
CAAAACAGACAGAAATCAATAATTATAAGGATAATGTAAAGGCACAATTTAAAGTTGCAGAAACGACTTATAACAACGCTAAGAGCACATATGATAATCTAGTCAATAAACAATCTTCAGTAAAAGTTGAATTAGATACTACTTCTAGTACACTTAACGCACAAAAAGATGCTTTAACTAAACTAGAAGATCAGTTG
>NZ_FR898869.1:297-1060 GCF_000437715.1 Catenibacterium sp. CAG:290 | reverse complement strand
TAAAAATAAGAAAGATACTTTATCTGATCAGATCACTGATGAAAAGGCATTATTAGCTCAAAAGAAAGAAGAACTTGCAAATGCCACTAAAGATAAAGCTGAACTAGAACAGGCTCTTAAAGATGCGAATGCTGATGTTGATCGTATCACTGCTTTAATTGATGAAAATGATAAGAAGATTAAAGCACTTGAGTCAGAAATTAACGCTAACCAGCAGAATATCAATGCATATAATGCTGAGTTAAATACTTTGAACTCTGAAGTTACTAGTAAAGAAGCTGAAAAATATGCATTATCTGCCAATATTGATATGTTAAATACTGCAATTAATGCATATAATAAACAGTTAGAAGAATGCAACAAAGCAAAAGATGCATTAGATGCTGCTAAAAACAATCTTGATAATGTTCAAGCTGAATATGACCAGACTGTTGAAGACCAAAAAGCTCAAGCTGATGTCGTAGCAAATACTACCAAGAAGCTAGATAATGCAAATGAAAGTCTTTCAAAAGCTCAAAGAGCTACTGCTGATTGGGAAGGTATTAAAGCAGGTGCCAGTGATCATTATGCACCTTATCATGATGAAGTATTAGATAACTTAATTGATACTGTATTAGTTTATGTAAGTGCGAAAGATGCTGCTGGTTCAATTGAAACTAAACTTGCTGATGCACAGAAGGACTATGATGAAAAGACAAAGAATTATGAAGATGCTTTAAGTGCTTATAATGCGGCTCTTAAGGAATACAATGACGCTAAGGCT
>NZ_FR898869.1:0-282 GCF_000437715.1 Catenibacterium sp. CAG:290 | reverse complement strand
ATACAATGACGCTAAGGCTGATTTAGATGCATTTGATGCAAAATATGGTATTGTCACAAAAGATACAATTACTTTACCTAGTGAAATGACTTATACTGGAAAACAAATTAAACCAGAAGTTGTAGTCAAAGATAGTAAAGGTAATGTTGTCGAACCAAGTGAATATACAATCACTTATGGTGATAATACAGAAGTTGGGGAAGGTAGTGTTACTATTAAATTAAGTGACGAGCATTATGTTGGTACTATCACTAAAACATTTAAGATTGTCTTAGCCTCTAC